>CAIKKO010000580.1 GCA_903828025.1 uncultured Sphingomonadales bacterium | reverse complement strand
TTGGCCTTGCCGAGCCGATTCTCCACGCGCTTGCCACCAAAGGCTATACCGACCCCACGCCGATCCAGCGTCAGGCCATTCCCGCGCTGCTCGAAGGCCGCGATCTGCTCGGCATCGCGCAGACCGGCACCGGCAAGACCGCCGCATTTGCTCTCCCCTCGCTCCACCACCTTGCCGCCGACATGAAGCCGCGCAAGCCCGCCTCGTGCCGGATGCTGGTGCTTTCGCCGACGCGCGAGCTCGCCGCGCAAATCGCCGAGAACATGGCGGCATATGCCAAGAACCTGCGGCTCAATGTCGATTGCGTGTTCGGCGGCGTGCCGGTGGGCAAGCAGGCCCGCCGTCTGGTGCCGGGCGTCGACATTCTCGTCGCCACCCCCGGTCGCCTGCTCGATCTGATCGATCAGCGCGCGCTGACGCTCAGCCGGGTAGAGATCTTCGTGCTCGACGAGGCCGACCAGATGATGGACCTCGGCTTCATCAATGCGCTGAAGCGCGTGGCCAACATGCTGCCCAAGGAACGCCAGAGCCTGTTCTTCTCGGCCACCATGCCCAAGGCGATTGCCGATCTTGGCAAGCAGTTCATCAACAACCCGGTGCGCGTCGAAGTGACCCCGCAGGCGAGCACCGCCGAGCGCGTCGAGCAGTTCGTCACGTTCGTCAATCAGGCCGAAAAGCAGGCGCTGCTCACCTTGCGCATCCGCGCGCTGCTGGCTGACGGAAAGATGGACCGCGCGCTCGTCTTCACCCGCACCAAGCACGGCGCGGACCGCGTGGTGCGCAATTTGTCCGCCGCCTCGATCAGCGCGCGCGCAATCCACGGCAACAAGAGCCAGGCGCAGCGCACCGCCGCGCTGGAAGCGTTCCGTCAGGGTTCATGCCCGGTGCTCGTCGCCACCGATATCGCCGCGCGCGGGATCGACGTGAGCGGCGTGAGCCACGTGTTCAATTTCGAGCTGCCCAACGTGCCCGAACAGTATGTCCACCGCATCGGCCGCACCGCGCGTGCCGGAGCGGACGGCGAGGCGATCAGCTTCTGCGCGCCGGACGAGAAGCCCTACTTGCGCGATATCGAGCGCCTGACCGACATCAAGCTGATGCCGCTGCCGCTGCCCGATGGCTTCCTCGCCGAAGCCGCGCGCCTGCCGGTGGCGAGCCGCAAGCCCGATGAAGCCGAGCAGGACGCGCGCCGCGATGCCCGCGATGCGCGGGGCCGTTCGGGCAGCCGTGGTGGCGGTGACCGCAGTGGTGGTGATCGCAGCGGAGGTCAGGGCCGTGGCCGCGACGACCGCACGCCGGGTGGCCGCGCGCAAGGCCGCGATGGCCGTCCGCGCGATCCCAATCCGCGCGCGGCGGGTGAGCGTGGTCCGGTCGGCAATCCCGTCCGCGCTGCAGCGCCCGGTGCGAATCAGGGCGAGCGACAGCCCCGCAATGACCGGGGCGATGCGCCCAAGGACGGCGGCCAGCCGCGCAGCTTCCGCCCGCGTGGTCCCGGTGGTTCGGGCCCCGGTGGCGCAGGCGGCGGCGTCGGCCAGCACCGCAACAAGGTGCGCCGCGCGGTCTGATCCGGGGTCAATGCGATGAACGCCGCTCCTGCAACGGTGGACTGTCCGATATGCGGGCTGTCCACCGGCGCGCGGGCTTGGCATAGGGGGTTGGTGCAATCACGCTTCCCCCTTCAGGCTCACTCGGCGTCATCGCGATGAACAGCATCTGGATTTCCGCGTTCGCGATGACGGTGATCGTCGCCGTGCGCTATCTCGCGGTCAGCGGGCTGTTTGCGTGGATCACGGCCTATGTGCGCCCCGGCCACTATGCCGGGCTGGGCAAGCAGATGCGCAGCGAGATCACCTGGAGCCTCGCCTCCGCCGCGATCTACGGCGTGCCCGCCGGGGTCATCGCGTGGGGCTGGCAGCAACATGGCTGGACCAGAATCTACAGCGATCCGGCGGCCTACCCGATCTGGTGGATGCCGCTCTCGGTGTTCGCCTACCTCGCGCTGCACGATACCTGGTTCTACTGGACGCACCGCTGGATGCACCGTCCGCGCGTGTTCAAGGCGGTGCATGCCGTGCACCATGCCAGCCGCCCGCCGACGGCCTGGGCGGCGATGAATTTCCATCCGGTTGAAGCGGCCGTTGTCGGCCTGTTCATCCCCGCGCTGGTGTTCGTGGTGCCGATCCACGCCGGGATGCTCGCGGTGGTCCTCATGGTCATGACCGTGATGGGTGTGACCAATCATATGGGCTGGGAACTGTTTCCGAAGGCGCTCGTTCATTCAACCGTAGGGCATTGGCTGATAACAGCGAGCCATCATCACCGCCATCATGAGCTCTATAAATGCAACTTCGGCCTGTACTTCCGCTTCTGGGATCATGTGTGCGGGACGGACAAGGGGCTTTCGGCACCGTGATCCGCCCTGCCACCTACCGTAACGCCACCTTCCGTAACGCCACCTTCCGTACAGGCTCCATGCGCGCGATCTGCGCCGCCGTGCTCGCCGCACCGCTGATCGGGGCAGGAGCGCCGCTACCGATTTCGGTCTCGGTCGAGATCGAGGGCCTGCGCTCCACCCACGGACAAGTGCTGGCCTGCCTCACCGCCGATCCCAAGACGTTCCCCGATTGCCAGAAGGACCCGCACGCGCTCCACGTCGCCGCGCCGGCGGTCAATGGCGAAAACCTGCAGTTCAACAACGTCCAGCCCGGTCGCTATGCCGTCGCGCTGTTTCACGATGAAAACGGCAACGGGCGGATGGACAAGATGCTGATGGTGCCGCGTGAGGGCTACGGCTTTTCGCGCGATGCACCGGTTCAGTTCGGCCCGCCCAAGTTCGGTGCGGCTTCGTTCGCGGTGGGCGCGGTTCAGGTCCACACTGCGATTCACGTCCGCTACTTGCTGTAATCCTGCGCGCTGGCGCTTGCGTGGCGCGCTGCGTTGGGGAATGACGCCGGGGAAATAGCATCCCGGTGGAGAGTGCCCGTGCCCCAGCCTGATCCGCGCCCTTTGCGCTCGCTGCTCTATATGCCCGCGAGCAACCGCCGCGCGGTCGACAAGGCGCGCAGCCTGCCGTGCGATGCGGTCGCGCTCGATCTGGAAGATGCTGTCGCCCCTGAACAAAAGCCCGATGCGCGCGCGGCGCTGCTCGAGGAATTGAACACCGGCGGCTTTGGCCATCGCAGCATGATCGCGCGGATCAATCCGCTGGCCTCGGAATGGGGGCACGATGATCTGGCAGCGCTGGCGGCGGCACCACTCGATGCCGTGCTTGCGCCCAAAGTCGATGATGCAGCAGACGTGCTCGCGCTGTCAGGAGCCATGGACGCGGCAGGCTATGCCCCCGTTGTCGCGCTCTGGGTGATGATCGAGACCCCGCGCGCCGTGCTCGCGCTTGAACGGATTGCCGCTGCGGCTGCGGCCTCGCGCCTCGGCGGATTCGTGCTCGGGCTCAACGATCTCGCCAAGGATACCGGCATGGCGCAGCTGCCCGGCCGCGCGGGCTTCGTGCCGGTCATGGTGCAAGCATTGATGGCCGCGCGCGCCCATGGCCTCGTGCTGCTCGACGGCGTGTGCAACGCGATTGACGACCCGGCCAGGCTCGAAGCCGAATGCGAACAGGCCCGCCAGCTCGGCTTCGATGGCAAGACGCTGATCCACCCCAGCCAGATCGACTCGGCCAACCGCGCCTTTGCGCCTTCAACCGCCGAAATCGCCGAAGCCGAGGCGATTGTCGCCGCGTTCGCCGATCCCGCCAACGCGGGCAAGGGTGCGCTCAAGGTGGCGGGCAAGATGGCCGAACTGCTCCACCGTGACATTGCCGAACGCCTGCTCGCCAAGGCTGCGGCCATCGCAGGTCGTTAGAGCGGCTTCACGCCGTGCCTCAAGCGCCCGCTCAATCGTCGCCGTAGCTATAGGCGCCCATCTGGTCCGCCGCGAGATCGCTGAACCGGGTCACTTTGGCCTCGAACTTCAGGCGTACCTTGCCGGTGGAGCCGTGGCGCTGCTTGGCGACGATCAGTTCGGCGAGGCCGAACACGCGCTCCATTTCGGCCTGCCACGCGGCGTGGGCCTCCTGCGTCTTGGCATCGTCAGAGCCCTGCGGGACTTTGGGCTCCTTCGCGGCGACGTAGTAATCCTCGCGGAACACGAACCAGACCATGTCGGCGTCCTGTTCGATCGAGCCCGATTCGCGCAAGTCCGAGAGCATCGGGCGCTTGTCGTCACGCTGTTCGACCGCGCGGCTGAGCTGCGAGAGCGCGATGACGGGGACGGCGAGCTCCTTGGCCAGCGTTTTGAGACCGCGGCTGATTTCGGAGATTTCGTTGACGCGGTTGTCGCTGGCTCGGCCTGAACCCTGAAGCAGCTGGAGATAGTCGACCACGATCAGGCCGATATCGTGCCGCCGCTTGAGCCGCCGTGCACGGGTGCGCAAGGCACCGATGGTGAGCGCCGGCGTGTCGTCGATATAGAGCGGCAGTTCGGCAAGGCGCTGGCTGGCGAAAGAGAGCTGCTGGAAATCCTCGCGGCTGATCCGGCCCATGCGCAGGGCTTCGGAACTGATGCCGGACTGCTCCGCCAGAATACGCGTGGCGAGCTGGTCCGCGCTCATTTCGAGGCTGAAGAACGCGACCGCTGCACCGACCCGCTTGTTGAGGGGATGTTCGTTTTGCACTTCTTCGAGCCAGCGCGCCGCACAATTGTAGGCGATATTCGTGACAAGCGCGGTCTTGCCCATGCCCGGGCGACCGGCGAGAATAATGAGATCGCTGTCATGCAGGCCGCCGATCTTCTCGTTGACCGAGGTAAGACCCGTCGTCTTGCCCGAGATATGGCCGCCAGAAAGCAGCGCCTTCTCGATCATTTCGAGCGAAGCACGCGTGGCCGTACCAAAGCTTTGCGCTTCGCTGCCGGTCTGCGCGCCTTCGGCCACGGCATAGAGCGCGGCTTCTGCCTGTTCGACCTGCTTGAGGGGGGCGACCGCCTCGCTGGTGTCCATCGCGCCGGTAACAAGATTGCGCCCAACGGTGATCAGTTCGCGCAGCAGCGCCAGATCATAGATCTGTTCGGCCAGCTCGCGCGGGGCAAGCAGGCCCTGCCCGTCGGCGGTGAGGCGGGCGAGGTAGGCGGTGCCGCCCAGTTCGCGCAGGCCCTCGTCAGCCTCGAAATAGGGCTTGAGCGTGACCGGGGTGACCACTGCCTTGCGGTCGATCAGCGCCAGTATCCGTTCGTAAACCCGGCCATGCACTGCAGCGAAGAAGTGCTCGGGGGCGAGCGGGCTGCTCAGCTCTTCCAGAATGCGGTTGTCGATCAGCACTGCGCCCAGAAACGCGGCTTCCGCCTCGACGTTGGCGGGGAGGGAAAGCGCCGGGTCAGGCTCGCGAAGCAGGATGGGTTGGGCAGCGGACATCCGCTCCTTGTGGCCCACTGCGACAAGGGCGGCAAGCGCACCGCAGCGATGCGTGCCTGTGGATAGCGGGGAGGGAACGGCCCGCCGCGATGCATTTACACTGCAAATGGCTTGCCCGCGCGGGTGGCGTCTGCAAAACACGGGGTCCCATGGCGGACCCGCGCATCTCGCATATCGAGCTCGACGACGCGACGATCGTGTGGCGCAATGCCGATATCGAGCAGGAACGCCGCATCGCGATCTTCGATCTGATCGAGGAAAACACCTTCAGGCCGGTGCGCGCCGCTGCGGCCGGGTTCGAAGGGCCCTACCGGCTGCGGCTGTCGGTGGACGACGGGCGGCTGGCGCTGGTGATTTCGGCCGAGGACGGCGCGGAGCTGGAAACCATCGTGCTCGGGCTTGGCCGGTTCCGTCGTCCGATCCGCGACTATTTCGCGATCTGCGATTCGTATTATCAGGCCATCCGCCGCGCGACCGCGCAAGAGATCGAGACGATCGACATGGCGCGGCGCGGTGTGCACAACGAGGCCGCCGACATGCTGCTTGAGCGGCTGGAGGGCAAGATCGAGACCGATTTTGCCACAGCACGGCGGCTGTTCACCCTGATCTGCGTGCTGCATATCAGGGGATGATCGCCAGCAAGCCGGATTCGCAAGGCCGCACCATGGACAAGGACAGGAAAGCGGCGCGGCGAGGCGTGGGCCACGCCAACGTGGTGCTGCTGGTCGCGGCCGGTGTCGCGCTCGGCTGGTTCGAATCGCGGCGCTGGACGCCGGATCGCGCCCGCTTTCCGGTGCAAGGGGCCTGGCTTGATGCGCATGACGGCCCGGTCGACTGGCGCATGCTGAAAGCGCGCGGGGCCGATTTCGTCTATCTCACCGCCACCGAAGGCGCTGACCGGCGCGATGAGGCGTATACGACCGGGCTGGAGGCCGCTCGCGCACAGGCGCTGCAGGTGGGTTCGGTGCATGTCTATGATCTGTGCGCACCCGCCGATGCGCAGGCGGCCAATTTCGTCACGATCGTGCCGCGCGATCCGGCGCTGCTGCCCCCCGCGATTGCGCTCGATATCGATTCGCGCTCGTGCCCGGCACCGCCGGGCGAAGCGGCGATGCAGAGCGAGCTGACCACTTTCCTCAACCAGATCGAGAAGCACACCGAAAAGCCTGCCATCCTGATGGTCTCGCGCGGTTTTGAAAGCCGCTACCGGCTGGCCACGCTGGTCGATCGCAACCTTTGGGTGCGGCAGGACTTTCTGGAACCCGGTTACGCCGGACCAGCCTGGGTGATGTGGACGGCGACCACGCGTCTGCGCCTTGACGGCGTGGCGGGGCCGGTCCGCTGGGTGGCGGTGCGCAGGTGAGCGGGCCCGATGCCGGGAAGTCCACGATGCTGGACCCCATGATGCTGGCTGGCGCGGCTATTACCGCCTCCCGCCATGCTTACGCGCCCTATTCGGGCTTTCACGTGGGCGCAGCGTTGCTGTTCGCCGATGGCGCGGTGGT
>CAIKKO010000579.1 GCA_903828025.1 uncultured Sphingomonadales bacterium | reverse complement strand
CTCGGGGCTCGTCATGCTGTGCCCGTCCATGCATCCATAAAGGTATTCGCCCAGCATCGCGAGGCCCGCGCTGGTGCCCGCCAGCGGTCGCCCCGCGCGGACATGGGCATCGAGCGCCTCGGCAATCGGTGTGCCGCGCCAGCGCCGCACATAGCGTGCCTGATCGCCGCCCGCGATGAACACGCCGTCGGCCTTTCGCAGCGCCTCGAGCAGATGCTTGTCATAGCTGGCCGAGCGGCGGTGGGTCACGAACGTTTCGGCGGAAAGCACGCCGCCGAGTTCGCGGTAGAACTCGGTGCTTGCCTCGCCATGGAGCGAGGCGCGCAGGATCACGATGTGGCCGTGTCCGGCCTTGGCGATGAACCAGCGCATGGCATCAATATCATGATCGCCGCCGCCCATCAGCAGCAGCCCAACCGAAACCGGAGCGGGCGCAGGGCCTGATGGATCGCCTTCGAGGTAGACCTCGAGCGCCTTCGCCTGCGCAGCGTTGGCTGCCAGGCCCGCCATGGCGAGTGCCGCGATCGTCAGTCCCTTGCGCATCCAGCGTCCCCCCATAGGCATTCCTGCAACAGGTGTCCAGCATAGAGCCGCATAGCCGCCAAGACCAGCCATATGCCAGATCGATTTGGGGTTGAGCCGACGGCGGTGAACGCTAGGAGAAAGGACGCGTCAGACAGGGGGACACGTAATGACCACATTCAGCAAGCACGCCTTTGCCGCAGTGCTGCTTCTCGGCACCGCGCTGCCAGGCATGACCCACGCGCAGGAGCAGGCCGCTGTACCCGCGCCGGAAGCGGCGGCGCCCGCCAACCCATCCGCCAATCCAGCTGGCGAGATCATCGTCACCGGTTCCCGCATCCCGCGCATCGCCAAGGAAGGCCCCGCGCCGGTCACCGTGTTCACCGCGCAGTCGATCCGCGACAGCGGATATGCCACCGTGCCCGACATCCTGCGCGCGCTGACGTCGAACGGCGGCGAAACGCAGAGCCAGCAGTCCTTCAGCGGCGCCAGCTTCACTCCCGGTGCGCAGCAGGTCGATCTGCGCGGCCTCGGCCCAAACCACACCCTGGTGCTCGTCAACGGCCGCCGCATCGCCGATTTCCCGCTGCCCTACCAGGGCCGCAGCAATTTCACCGATATCTCGAACCTCCCGGTCGGCCTGATCGACCAGATTGAGGTCCTCAGCGGCAGCGCCTCGGCGATCTACGGGTCGGACGCGATTGCCGGCGTGATCAACTTCAAGCTGGCGAAGAAGGTCGACGGGATCACGCTCGATTACCGCTATGGCAATACCGAACGCGGCGGCGGCACCTCGCACCGCTTCACCGCCAGCGGCGGCGTCACCTCGGGCGATTTCCACATCGTCGGCGGCGTCGAATACCAGAAGCAGCTGCCACTCTGGGCCTACCAGCGCGACATTCAGGACAGCACGGCGGACAACCCCACGACCGCCAAGCCGCTCGCCCGGCGCGTGTTCCTGCGATACAATCCCGATGCCGATGAATACGTCGATCCCGGCAAGACCACGTGCGACCGGCTCTCTGGCCTGAATGGCGGCTCGACCTACTACGCCTCGCGCCCGCGTTATGGCGCCTATGATGATGCGCTGGACGACTATGGCCCGGGCTATTTCTGCGGCAGCAATACCTCGATCGGCTACGGCACGATCATTTCGCGGCGCGAAGGCTTCAACAGCTTCCTCTCCGCCGGGCTCGATCTGTCGGAAAAGGCTAACCTCTTCCTCGATGCGCAGTTCGGCGTCAGCCGGGTCGAACTCATGCCCGACGTCCAGAAGTGGTCCTATCAGGACGCTGCGGGCAGCAACGATTCCACGTTCTACAATGCCTTCAGCGGCGGGCTCGATGATTGGTCGCGCCAGTTCACGCCCGAGGAATCGGGCGGCTTTGCCCGCACCATGACGAAGAACCGCCAGCAGACCTTCAGCATCACGCCCGGGATCAAGGGCAAGATCAGGGGCTGGGACTACGAGCTCGCCTTCAACCACAGCGAGTATAAGTCCGTGGTCGAATTCCCGGAGGTCATCGCCGCCAAGGCCAACGCGCTGTTCCTCGGCAAGCAGCTCGGCGTGGATGCGGATAGCGGTTATCCGATCTTCAATGCCGATCCGGCCCGGCTCTACCGTCCGCTAACGCGCGCCGAGTATGACAGTATCGCGGTCTACAGCGTCTACAACCCACGCAGCTACAACGACAATTTCTCGGTTACCCTGACCAACGGGGCGCTGTTCCACCTCCCCGCAGGCCCCGTCGGCGTCGCGCTGATAGGCGAGGCGGGCAAGCAGGGCTACGATCTCAAGCCCGATCCCAAAGCGCTCACCACCAATTACTACGGCCTCAAGGACAGCGACGGCAAGGGCACCCGCACGCACTGGGCGATGGGCGGCGAAGTGCGCGTGCCGTTGGCCAAGTTCCTCGAGCTTTCGGGCGCCGGACGTTTCGACCAGTTCGCCTTTGCCGGCAGCCGCATCGGTAAGTTCACCTGGAACGCGGGCGCAGAGCTCAGACCGATGCAGTCGCTGCTGCTGCGCGCAGCCTATGGCACCGGCTTCCGCGCGCCGGACCTGCATTACGTGTTCACCGGCCCCGGCAACACGCACCCTTCGGCGAACGATTATTACCTCTGCCGCACGCAGGAGCCGGATACCGATATCGGCGACTGCACTTATGCCGATACCGGCATCGTCGCCAACCGCAACGGCAACCGCGCGCTCCAGCCCGAAACCAGCAAGTCCCTGAACGCGGGCGTGGTCTTCGCGCCCGTTCGCAACATCGACATCTCAGTCGACTACTTCCGCGTCCAGCTCGACAATCAAGTGCAGGACCTCAGCATCGACACCCTGCTGCGCACTGAGGCGGATTGCCGCATCGGCATCACGCAATCGGGCAAGCCGGTCGATGCCACCTCGCCCACCTGCCTGGATGCGATTGCCCGCATCAAGCGCTTCTCGGGCGGCGCACTGGCCGGGGAAATCGATTCCGTCGCGATCAACCCGGTCAACGTCGCGCGGGAACGCACCAGCGGCATCGACATCGCCTTCCACGCACGCCTGCCCACCGAGCGCTTCGGCACTTTCGCGCTGTCAGCCTCGCACACCCATGTGTTTGATCACACTTTCATCCAGTATCCGGGCGATCCGACGATCAACAAGTTTGCCTATGACAGCAATTATGACCTTCCGCGCGACAAGAGCACCGCGAGCATCACATGGACCTACGAGAAGGCCAAGTGGACAATCGAGGGACGCCGCCTCGGCAAACTACCCAACTACAATGAGGACGCCTACATCCGCGCAAGCTACTTGTTCAACACGACCTTCCAGTACGATTTCACCGATCATGTGCGCGCCTCGTTCACGGTCGACAACCTGTTCGACCAGATGCCGGTGCGCGATCCGACTTATGCCAGCTATCCGTATTACGACATCAGCTGGTTCGACAGCACGGGGCGCAGCTTCTATCTTCAGCTCACTTGGAAGTTCGGCGGCAAGGCGCTGTAGGGACGAGGCCATCAGCCCCGCGGGCTCCGCGCACCTGTCTTGCGCCACAGGGCCACTACGCCAGTGATCAGGGTCAGCCGTAAAAGCGGTACAGGACAGTTCAGTCGGCGCCGGGTATGGACTGCTGACCATTCGGCTGCTTCCGTCAGAAGTGGACATCCAAGGTGGCTAGTCCAAATGGCCGGCTCTGCGAAGGGTTTCGGGCGCTTGCGTACGAAAGCCTCCAGTGCAGGAACCCGCGGGCCCCACGCGCTGGTCTATGGGTGAATAGGCTTTGGGATGGTTCTGGCGGGTAAACTTTGCCGCGCCCGAAGTGCGACGAGCGGTCGGAT
>CAIKKO010000578.1 GCA_903828025.1 uncultured Sphingomonadales bacterium | reverse complement strand
ACCGATGCCAACATTTGCGCCCGGGTACACCTTCGTACCGCGCTGGCGGATGATAATGTTTCCGCCGATCACGTGCTGATCGCCAAACTTCTTCACGCCGAGGCGGCGACCAGCTGAATCGCGACCGTTGCGCGAGGAGCCGCCTGCTTTCTTATGTGCCATCTGAGCTTACTCCGGAATCTTGATCAGGCGACGCTGAGGATGCGCAGCAGGGTCATCTGCTGGCGGTGCCCGTTGCGGCGGCGATAGTTGTGCCGGCGGCGCTTCTTGAACACGATGACCTTTTCGGATTTCGCCTGGGCGATGATCTCGGCCGAAACCGTTACACCCTTGACGTCCGCGATAGCGCCATCGACGCCTGCGAGAAGGACGTCGCTCAGCGTGATCGTGTCACCGGCTTCACCCGCCAGCTTCTCGACCGCGATCTTGTCTCCGGCGGCGACCCGGTACTGTTTGCCGCCCGTGCGCACGATTGCGAACATGGTTCCTGCTATCCGTTTCAAGTTTCTGGCTGCCTGCACCATCCGCGACCACAATGACATGCGAATCGCGGATAACAGGCAACGCGCCGATTCTCCGCGTGATTGCGAAGTCCCGGAAAGAGGGGCGCGAGTAATCGAATGACGGCTTCATGTCAACGCCGTGCAGCGCCGAAATTGGCCGGTGCCAAACCTGCCCACTGGCGCACTGCGGGCCCGCCTCTGGCCCAACTCTGGCATAACGCGCGCGGCGTGCTATGGCGCGCAGATGGCCTTGCTGTCCACCCGTACCGTCGCTCCCGTAATGCTCCTGCTCGCGCTCGGTGCCTGCACGGCCGACCGCGCGCGCTTTGCCTCGCTGGCGATTCGCCCGGCCGAGCGCACTTATGGCACCGGCCAACCGGTCACCTCCACGGCCAACCTGCCGCTTACCGTGCAAGTGCCTGCCGGCGCAGACCTTGCCGCGCGCGTTGCCGCCTTGCGTGAGACCGCCGTGGCCGCACACGCCCGCTTTACCGAACAGCAGGGCTCCGCCGCCCGCCTCGCCGAAGCCGCCCGGGGTGCCGCGCCCGGCAGCGATGTCTGGTCGCAGGCAACCATCGCGCTCGCCAGCCTCGAATCCGCGCGCAGCCAAGGCATGATCGCGCTCGCCGATCTCGACCGCCTCTATATCGCGGCCACCGAAGCCGCCGCGACCGGGCCGGACACCGATCTCAAGTCGATCACCCCCGCGCACCGCGAAGTCGAAGCCCTGCTGGGCGAGGAAGACCGCGCAATTGCCGCGCTGAGCAGCCAGATCGGCGGATAAGTCAGGCGGACTTGCGCCGCCGCCGCGCCGCCATCAGCAGCACGCCGCCACCAAACAGCCCCAGCATTCCCGGCTCGGGCACTTGCGTCGCGCCGCCGCCAAACTGCGGCAAGTTCCACGATCCGGTCATGGTCACGCTGAAAAAGCCTGCCAGTGCATTGTTGAACTGGTCGAGGATGGGGATCTGGCTCGCGGTGATCTGCGTGCCCGACGTGTCGCCCTGAAGGCCGAAGCTGTTGTCAGCCCCACCGGCCAGAACGAAGCTTCCCGGGGTCCGCCCCGTGCAGGCATCAGACGAATCGCAGCCGATCAATTGGCCAGTCGTCCCGTCATAGCGAAAACCTGCCCCCGCATAGGCACCGGCCAGCAGGCCGCCGCTGCCCTCGATGCTGTAGGTGTCGGTATTGGCATCATAAACAATGGTCATGCTGCCCGACGGCGTGTGGCTCAGGTCGCTTACCGGATCGCCAATGCCGCCCAGCGGCTGGGTCATCGCGCCGACATCCCCAGGCCCCGAGGCCGTAGACAGCGCAAACCGGTAAATCCCGTCAGTCGCAACCTGCCCAGTGTAATTCGGCGAGGCGAAGTATTCCTTGGTCGGAAGCGTGGCATTGAACGTGATGCTCACCGCCTGCCCCTTGTCGTAAGGGTAAGCCGGGACCGGACCGGTAAAAGGCACGGTGGTGCCATCGCTCTGGATGATCTTGATGGTGTCCGCCACCGCGCTGGAGACCACCCCGGTAAAGTTGATCGGCACCGTGCGCGAGAGCGCCTGAGCTTGCGCCGCGCCGCCGAAAAGCAGGAGACCTGCCACTATTGCCAAGCCCCGAATCAATCCTGAAAACACGTGCCGCCCTTTGCCGAAATCCTTCGCGGCAGGGGATACCAAACCAAAAATTAACCGTATTTTCTGAAATCGAACCGTCCGATAACGGCACAGATTTACGCTATCACCACCGCGCCAGATCGCGGTGGTCATCCGGGCGCGGTTCGATCCAGCGCCAGCCTTTTGCGGTCTTTTCGCGCTTCCAGAACCAGCTCTGGCTTTTGAGGTGATCCATTGCGAAATCGGCGGCAGCAAAGGCATCGCGGCGGTGGCGTGCGGCGGCGGCGACCAGCACGATCGGATCGCCCGGATGCATCACGCCATGGCGGTGAAGGATCAGCAGCCCGTCCAGCCTCCAGCGCGCCTCGGTCGCCGCGGCGAGCGCCTGCATGCCGGGCAGCGTCATCGCCGCATAGTGCCTAAGCTCCAGCGCCTCGACCGCCTGCGCGCCGCCCTCCTGCCGGACTTGCCCGAGAAAGCTGACCAGCCCGCCCGCCTCGGGATGCGCGGCGGTGAAGGCGGCGAGTTCGTCCATCGCCGAGAACGCTTCGGCCAGCAGGCGCACATCGGCCCTGATCTGCGGCATCTCAGCCCCCGCTGACCGGCGGCAGGAAAGCGAGTTCATCGCCCTCCGCCAGCACCACGCCGCCGCCTTCTGCGATCAGCGCGCCATTGAGCGCCATGCGCACCCGTTCGCCCAGCAGCTGCACCGCCAGCGCGGGATCGAGCGCGGCCAGAATCTGATCGAGCGGGCCGGGGCTGACCGCAAGCTCGCCCATGCCGGCCACGTCTTCCAGCCGGCCCAGAAACACCAGTCTGGCCGACATCTCAGCCACCCGTCATCGACATATGCCGCGAGAGCGCCGGGGCTGCGCCGGGGCGGTCGATCACGAAGCTGTGCTTTTCGGGCTTCTCACCCATCGCGCGGGCGAACGCTGCGGCCATCGCGCCCGCCGGATCGTCCGAGCGCAGCGCCGCGCGCAGATCGACTTTGCCCTCACCGCCGAGGCACATGAACAGCTGGCCGGTGGCAGTCACGCGCACGCGGTTGCAGCCCTCGCAGAAGTTGCCGGTCAGCGGCGTGATGAAGCCCAGCCGCCCGCCGGTTTCGGCAATATCGACATAGCGCGCGGGCCCGCCGCTGCGCGCATCATTGGGAGTCAGCGTCCAGCGCGCTTCCAGATCGCGGCGCACAGCATCGAGCGGGAGGTAGTGATCGAAGCGGTCGCCCTCGACCTCGCCCAGCGGCATGACCTCGATCAAGGTGACCGCATGGCCCTGCCCGTGCGCCCAGCCGATCAGATCGGGCAGTTCGTGTTCGTTGATGCCCTTGAGCGCCACGGCATTGAGCTTGATCCTGATCCCCGCCGCCTT
>CAIKKO010000577.1 GCA_903828025.1 uncultured Sphingomonadales bacterium | reverse complement strand
GGTTGCGGCGCGCCGTGGCGGCAATACTCGGTGTGAACGAGGCCCGATTCTCGGGCCGCCGTGCGCGGCAGAGGACCTTATCCATGGAAACCATTGGTGCCGATCTTCGCGCGATGCAGCGCACCCCGCTGGACCGGCCAGCAGCAGCGTGCGCCATTGGTCCTGGCGGATTTCGCGGCAATTGCGGATCGTTTCACGGGCACCTTGCGCCATGAGTATTGCCGCATCGGCGCGCCGCAACCAGAGGGTTCGGAGCACCGATGCGGCAATTTGGTGCGGCTTATGCCTTCGGGCGGAGGCCCTTGGCTCACTTGGCCGGCTTCACCTTGGTGTCGTAGAAGCTGATGATGTGGCTCGCGATGTAGGGGAGGTTGTCCTCGGTCGCGAAGTGGCCTGCGTTCAGGCGGTGGATCTCGGCCTTGGGCAGATCCTTCAGGAACGCTTCGCCGCCCTCGGGCTTGAAGAACACGTCCTGCTGGCCCCAGAAGATCACCGTCTTGGGCTGGTTGTCGCGCAGGAACTTCTGCCATGTCGGGTAGAGCTCCGGATTGTGGCGATAGTCGTAGAACAGGTCGAGCTGGATGCGCAGATTGGTCGGCCCGGCGACGTTTGCGGCATCATACTGATAGCTTTCCGGCGCGATCAGCTCGGGGTGGCCCGCGCCGCCGAGATAGACCACGTTCTTGATCGCATCAGGGGTATTGAACCCGGCGAGCGGGGCTTCGGTCTTGTCGTTGCGGTCGATCCACAGCGCTTTGCGGAACCCGTCCCACGCGGCGGAGAAACCTTCCTCATAGGCGTTGCTGTTCTGGACGATCAGCCAGTCGAGCGCCTTGGGGTTGCGGCCGACAATGCGGAAGCCGACCGGGCCGCCGTAGTCCTGCACGAACAGGCCGTAGTGATCGAAGCCTTTGGCAGCGAGAACCTTTTCCATCGTCACCGAGATCGCATCGAATGAATAGTGGTACGTCGCCGGATCGGGTCGGTCGCTTCCGCCGAAGCCTTGATAATCGGGCGCGATCACGTGGAAGCGCTTCGAGAGCGCCGGGATCAGATCGCGGTACTGGTGCGAGGATGAGGGCCAGCCATGGAGCAGCACCAGCTTGGGCAGGCTGGGATCACCGGCCTCGCGGTAGGCGATGGTAAGGCCATCAACCTTGATCGTGCCAAAGCGCACCTGATCGGGGCTGACCGGCGTGGTCAGCGTCGCCTGCGCGGCTTTAGGGGCAGTCTGCGCGAGCGCGGGGAACGCCGCGACCAGGTTGACGGCGAGGACCGACGCGGAAACCGCGACAGTCAGGAGACGGGCTTTGAGGGACATGACGGGGTTTCCTTTCGATCTGGGGAAGGGGTGACGGGCACCGGCTGGCGGGAGGGGGAAGCCGGTGCCCGCCGAGGGGGCTCAGGCGGCGACCGGGGCAGCCGTGCGCGCCGCGACAGCGGGGAAGTCGATCACGGTTTCGAGGGCCGAATTGAGGTAGTTGGTCCAGGTGTTGAGTGCGACGTGCTGGACGATCTCGATGATCTGCGCGTCGGTGTAGCCAGCGGCGCGCACGGCTGCGAACTCGTTCTGGGTCACGTGGCCACGCTTGGCGACCAGTTGCGCGGCAAAGCGCACTGCGGCATCGGCCTTGGGATCGTTCGAGGCGCCGTTGCGGTTGGCGGTGATTTCGGCGTCATCCAGCTTGGCGAGGTTCTTGCCGAGATAGGTGTGCGCCGAAAGGCAGTAGTCGCAGCCATTGAGCTCGGCGACCGCGAGCGCGATGCGTTCGCGGGTGGCGGCGGGCAGCTTGCCCTTGGCGAGCGCGCCGTTCATGCCGAGATAGCCTTCGAGCGCGGCGGGGCTGGTGGCGACGAGGC
>CAIKKO010000576.1 GCA_903828025.1 uncultured Sphingomonadales bacterium | reverse complement strand
GCATGGTCGGCCTTGCGGGCGAGGCGCTGGTCCCGGTCGTCGGCGAGCGCCCGATGGATGCGGCAGTGCCAGAAGGTCTCCGCGATGCACCAGAGGGCGCGATTCTCGAGGCAGGCCCCGCCGCTGCGACCGTTGCGCAGGAAATTGCCGCGCGCCTGGCCGCGCAAGGCGGGGCCGCGCTGATTATCGACTATGGGTATGCCCAGCCGCAATTTGGCAGCACGCTGCAGGCGGTGCGCGCGCATCGGAAAGTCGATCCGTTCGCCAGCCCCGGTGAAGCGGACCTGACCGCGCTGGTCGACTTCGCCGCATTGGTGCCGATTGCCGAGGCGCAGGGCGCGCGCTGGCTGGGCACGTCCGAGCAAGGCGCGTGGCTGCGCGCACTGGGAATCGAGGCGCGCGCCGAGGCTTTGGCCCGCGCCGCGCCGTCCGCCACGGCTTCGATCCGCGCCGCGACAGCGCGCCTGACCGATGCCGAAGCGATGGGCAGCTTGTTCAAGGTCATGGGGCTCGCCGCACCGGGATGGCCCAATGGGGCAGGCTTCGCGCGAGTCAGCAGCGGCTGAGCAGCGCCGGGTCTTGTCATATCGCTGCCAGACAGGTGTTGCGAAGCATTCGCAAATAACCTCTAAGGCTCTGTATACCGGAGAATTCTCTAGCTTAACGAATGGGCAAATTGCTTGTTGGCAAAGGCCCGGATTTGCGTCTATCAGGCGCGGCCAATGGGGGGCAAAATCTCGCGTTGCGGCGGGATTTGCGCTATCCGCGCGGAAAGCGTCATTTTGGGCACTTCACCGCAGGGCGAGAGTGGGACATTTTACGAAACGCGGTCTGCGCCCGATTGTGTGGCGGCGGCAGCGGCAGGCAGGGAATTGCAATGGCTGAACAAGCAAGCATCGCTTCGGCGACCGTGACTGATGAAGGTGTACGGCGGCGCGATTTCATCAATATCGCGGCAGTAAGCGTGGCCGGCGTCGGCGGGCTCGCGGTGCTCTATCCGCTGATTTCGCAAATGGCCCCTTCGGCCGACGTGCTGGCGGAAAGCTCGACCGAGATTGATATCTCGGCCATTTCTGCGGGTATGGCGATCAAGGCCATGTGGCGCAAGCAGCCGGTGTTCGTGCGCAATCTCACGCCTGAGGAAATCAAGAAGGCCGAGACTGTAGACGTGGCATCGCTCCGCGATCCGCAGACGATCGAAGACCGCACCAAGGCTGGCAAGACCAACTGGCTCATCACGATGGGCGTTTGCACTCACCTCGGCTGCGTTCCGCTGGGTGCTGGCGAAGGCGAAGTCAAAGGCGAATTCGGCGGCTATTTCTGCCCTTGCCACGGTTCGGTCTACGACACCGCTGCGCGCATCCGCAAAGGCCCGGCCCCCAAGAACCTTGAGGTGCCCCCCTATGAATTTTCTTCCGACACTGTCGTGAAGATCGGCTGAGGACTGACACGATGAGCTTTCCCTGGGCGAACGAGTACAAGCCTGTCCACCCGTTCATGCGCTACCTTGATGAGCGCCTGCCGCTTCCCCGCTTCGTGTACAACGCAGTGGGCGGCGGTTATCCGGTGCCGCGCAATCTGAACTACATGTGGAACTTCGGCGTTCTCGCCGGTGTCGCATTGATGCTTCAGATCGTGACTGGCGTCGTGCTGGCGATGCACTATGCCGCCAATGCCGGTGTCGCGTTCGACAGCGTCGAGCACATCATGCGCGACGTGAACTGGGGCTGGATGCTCCGCTATGCCCACGCCAACGGCGCGAGCATGTTCTTCATCGTGGTCTACACCCACATTTTCCGCGGCTTCTTCTACTCGTCGTACAAGGCCCCGCGCGAGATGATCTGGCTGCTGGGCGTGGTGATCTTCCTGCTGATGATGGCAACCGCGTTCATGGGCTACGTGCTGCCGTGGGGCCAGATGAGCTTCTGGGGCGCCAAGGTCATCACCGGCCTGTTCTCGGCCATTCCGTTGATCGGCACGCCGCTCCAGCAGTGGCTGCTCGGCGGCTTCGCGCCGGACAACGCCGCGCTCAACCGCTTCTTCTCACTGCACTTCCTGCTGCCGTTCGTGATTCTGGGTGTGATCGTGCTCCACGTCTGGGCGCTGCACATCCCGGGTTCGTCGAACCCCACGGGCGTGGAAGTGAAGACGGAATCGGACACCGTGCCGTTCCACCCCTATTACACCGCGAAAGACGGGTTCGGGCTCGGCGTGTTCCTGATCGTGTACACGCTGCTGGTGTTCTTTGCGCCGAACCTCTTGGGCCATCCGGACAACTACATTCCGGCCAACCCGATGTCGACGCCGGCACACATCGTGCCCGAATGGTACTTCTGGCCGTTCTACGCGATCCTGCGCGCCTTCACCTCGGACTTCTTCTTCATTCCGGCCAAGCTGATGGGCGTGCTCGCCATGTTCAGCGCGATCCTGGTGTGGTTCTTCCTCCCCTGGCTCGATACGGGTCCGGTGCGTTCGGGCCACTACCGTCCGCTGTTTCGCAAGTTCTTCTACCTGCTCGTCGTCGACGTGCTGGTGCTGGGCTACTGCGGCGGCGCGCCGGCAGCGGAACCCTACGTGATGATCTCGCAGATCGCCGCGATGTACTACTTCCTGCACTTCCTCGTCATCCTGCCGATCGTTTCCTCGATCGAGACGCCGCAGCCGCTGCCGTTCTCGATCACCGAAGCGGTGCTGGGCAAGGACGATCACGCCGTGCTTTCGCCCACCTCGCCTGCTGCCGCCTGAGCCCGCCAACCCGGCTACTCCAAGGGAAACCTCATGGTCCGTCTATTTGGCCCGCTCGTTGGCCTCTTCTTCGCCGTAGCGCTGTTCTGGTCCTTCGGGAACGGTGCGTACAACGCGATCACCCAGCCGACGCCGGCAACGGTGGAAGCGTCGTTCCACAAGCATCCAAAGGAAATTTCCTACTCGTTCGACGGGCCGTTCGGCACGTTTGACAAGGCGCAGCTCCAGCGCGGCTTCAAGATCTATCAGGAAGTCTGCTCGAACTGCCACAGCCTGAAGCAAGTGGCGTTCCGCGACCTCACGGCGCTTGGCTACAACGTGGCCGAGGTGAAGGCGATCGCCAAGCAGTGGGCCAGCAAGGCGCAGACCTTCGATCCCAAGACCGGTGACCGGGGCGAACGTCCGAACCTGCCTTCCGACCATTTCCCGCCGGTGTACTATGCCGGTCAGGGTGCACCGCCCGATCTTTCGCTCGTTACCAAATCGCGCCATGGTGGTCCGCAGTACGTCTATTCGCTGTTGACTGGCTACGCCGATCAGGTCGGCTACAAGAACGACAAGGGTGAGGAACTGCTCAAGAAGTTCCCCGACGCGAAAACGCCCGATGGTCTGTACTTCAACCCCTACTTCGCCAACCTGAACCTCGCGATGCCGCAGCCGCTGACCAGCGACGGACAGGTGACGTACAGCGATGGCAAAACGGCCACTGTCGATCAGATGGCGCGCGACGTGTCAGCGTTCCTCGCCTGGACGGCCGAGCCAAAGATGGACAAGCGCAAGCAGACCGGCTGGCCGGTTCTGGGCTTCCTGATCTTCGCGACGGTGCTGGCTTACCTCGCCAAACGGAACATCTGGGCCGACAAGCACTGATTTTGCCGCCCCAGCAATCGAACGAAGGCCACCGGCAACGGTGGCCTTTTTCGTATGTGGCGATATGGAAGCGCGCCATGACCCAAGACGAACTCAAGGCGCTGGTGCGCACGGTGCCCGATTTTCCCGCGCCGGGGATCCTGTTTCGCGACGTGACCACGTTGATCAGCCACGGCGAGGGCTTTGCCGCCTGCATCGCGCACCTTGCCCGAATGGCTCAGGCTGCCGGGGCCGAAGTGATCGCCGGAATGGAAGCGCGCGGGTTCATCTTCGGTGCGGCGGTGGCGGCGCATATGCGGCTGGGTTTCGTGCCGGTGCGCAAGCCGGGCAAGCTGCCGGTGCGTACCGTGGGCATAGACTATGCGCTGGAATACGGACGCGACCGGCTTGAAATCGACCCCGGCGCGATCCGGCCCGGCACGCGGGTGGTGATTGTCGATGACCTTATCGCCACGGGCGGGACCGCACTCGCCGCGACCGAGCTGCTGCGCGGCGCAGGCGCGCGGATCGACCATGCCCTGTTCGTGATCGACCTGCCCGATTTGCATGGCGCCGAGCGCCTGCGCGGCGCGGGCGTGACCGTGGAAGCCCTGATGGACTTTGCCGGGCACTGAAGGTGTCGTCAGGCGAGGCGTAGAGCCCCCTTCCCAACCCTTTCCTCTGAACGCACTCAGAAGTTGGTGAGCGTAGCCTTGGCGCACATGGCAGACTCGGGATCGGTTCCGCCGTGACCGGTCAGCACACCGGCGAGCACGAACCCGCCGATGATGAAGACTACAAAGCCAATGGTGACCAGCCCAAGGTACTTGTCGATCACGCGCTTGATCGGTGCGCCAAACATCTGGAACAGCCCGCCGACAATCATGAAACTGATCGAGCGACTGATGATGCTGGCGAACAGGAACGTTACCAACGACATCTTGATGAATCCGGCGCTGATCGTGATCAGCTTGAACGGAATCGGCAAAACGCCCTTGACGATGATGATCTCCCACCCGTGGGCGCGCAGATAGCAGGCGGCATGGGGAAAGCTTTCGGCGAGATGGAGTAGGGTGAGCAGCTGCTTGCCGACGCTGGCGAACAGGAAATAGCCGATTGCATAGCCGAACAGCCCGCCGATCACCGATCCGGCCGTGGCAACCGCAGAAAAGCGCACGGCCTTTTTCGGCTCGGCAAGGCACATGATCCCAAGCAGGGGATGCGGCGGCACCGGAAAGAAGCTGGCTTCCATCGCCGCGAACAGCGCCAGCCACACTTCGGCCAGGGGGTGCGTGGCCTTGGCCATGGTCCAATTATAGAGGCTGCGAAGCATGGGGCGGTCTACTCGTTTGGCAATCATGCGCGTGACGGGACCGGGGAGCGATCCTGCGACGGTGCCCTAGCAGGGCAATGCGAACAATCCCTAAGCGAGCGGCAAACAAAGCGCCAGAGGGCAGCGCGTTTAACCATATGGGTACATTTCTCTTGACATCGTGACGCTCTTTGAGTACATAACAAGAACATCGCGATAGACCGAGTCGCCGCCTCCCCAGCGGCCCGGGCCAAGCGACCGCCCTTCCCCTTCGCAGCAACGGATAGCCCATGGCAGAGCAATCCCCGGTGGCGCGCAAACCGCGCGCTGCCAAGAAGCCCACGCGCCGGGTGACGGCGACCGCACGATGGACCAAAGTGTTTTTGGCAACGCTGGCTGACAGTTCGAACGTGGCCGCCGCCGCGCGCAAGGCCGGGATCGATGCATCGACTGCGTATCTGCGGCGGCGCCATGACAATGACTTCAACCGGCAATGGCAAGTCGCGCTGTGCGAAGGCTATGATAACCTGGAAATGGAATTGCTGCACCGGCTGCGGACCGGTGAGGTGAAGCCCGCAACCGGCGCCAAGCGCGCCAGCCGCAGCTTCGACAATGCCACAGCCTTCCGCCTGCTGGCAGTGCACCGCGAAAGCGCCGTGCGCGAGCGGACGGTGCGCGAACTGGTGACCGCAGAAGACATCCGCGCATCGATCGACCGCAAGGTGGAGGAACTGCGCCAGCGGGTGATGGCCGCCAAGGCCGCACGCGACGCTGCTGCTGCGTCGGCCGTGCCTGCGCCGACCCTGCCAGCGCCAACCCTGCGAGCGCCAGCGAACGAGGAGTCGGCGTGAGCGCGGATCGTCTGGATTTTCTGCAGCATGATGCTGACGGGCTGGGGCGAACTCTGCCCGACCTGCTGAATGAGCAGGAGCGGGGTGCAGTGCCCTGGAACTGGCCGCTTTGGGCGCGGGCCGCACAGCTGCCTCCCAGCGGGCACTGGCGGGTCTGGCTGATCATGGCCGGGCGCGGGTTTGGCAAGACGCGCGCCGGATCGGAATGGGTGCGCAAGATTGCCGAAAGCAACCCCGGGTCGAGGATCGCCTTGGTGGCCGCTTCGCTGCACGAAGCGCGCAGCGTGATGGTGGAAGGCGAAAGTGGGCTGATCGCCATCAGCCCGCCGCATTGCCGCCCGCGCTACGAGCCATCGTTGCGGCGGATTGTCTGGCCGAACGGGGCGCAGGCGCTGCTCTATTCGGCGGCGGACGCCGAAGCGCTGCGCGGACCGCAACACAGCCATGCGTGGTGCGACGAGATTGCCAAGTGGGACGATAACCAGGGGCAGGCACGGCGTTGCTGGGATAATCTGCTGCTCGGCCTGCGGCTGGGCGCAGCGCCGAAGATCGTAGCGACGACGACGCCAAAGGCGGTGCCGCTGGTGCGCCGCCTGATGAAGCAGGTCGGCACTGATGCTGATGTGGTGTTGACCCGGGGCTCGACGCAGGAAAATGCGGCCAATCTGCCCGGCCGGTTCCTTGACGATGTGCAGCGCGAGTTCGGTGGCACTCTGCTGGGACGGCAGGAGCTTGACGGCGAGCTGATCGATGATCTGCCCGGCGCGCTCTGGACACGCGGGCTGATCGAGCGGTGCCGCGCGGTGCCGGACGGCGCGCCGATGACGCGGATCGTCGTGGGCGTTGATCCGCCGGCAAGCGCAGAGGGCGACGCGTGCGGGATCGTGGTGTGCGGGCTTGGCGCAGATGGCGTGGCCCGAGTTCTGGCCGATGCCTCGGTCGAAAAGGCAAGCCCGGAGCGCTGGGCCCGTGCCGTAGCAGAAGCAGCCAAGGCCTGGTCTGCCGACCGGATCGTAGCCGAAGCCAATCAGGGCGGGGCGATGGTGGAAGCGGTGCTGCGCGCCGCGCATGCCGCGCTGCCGGTGCGGCTGGTCCATGCAACACGGGGCAAAGTGGCACGCGCAGAACCGGTCGCCGCGCTCTACGAGGCGGGCCGAGTGCGGCATGCCGGCCTGTTTGCCCGGCTTGAGGACGAACTGAGCGGCCTGCTACCGGGCGGGACGTATCAGGGGCCGGGCCGATCGCCTGATCGCGCCGATGCCTGCGTTTGGGCGCTGACCGAGCTGATGCTCGGCCGCACCGGAGAGCCGCGGATCTGGATGGACTAAGGGCGTTGGGGATCTGCCCACCCCCGCCCCCGCCCGCATGCGGGAAGGGCGCTGGAATACGCTGAACAGCTTCAAGCGTTTGGAAAGGCAAGACATGTCGATTTTGCAAAGTCTGGCTGCGGCCTTCAAGGGCGCGGCGGTGTCTGAACGTGCGCCATTGGCGCGCGGGTTTATCTCGCCCTGGGCCGAGACGTTTCAGTGGCGCGCCGGTAGTGGAATGAGCGGAGACCTGCGGGGGCCGCTCAACTATCCGGCGGCGATCCGCGAAGCCTATCTCCGAAACCCGGTGGCGCAGCGGGCCGTGCGCCTGGTGGGCGAAGGGGTCGGCAATGCCCCGCTCATGGTCTCAGACCCGGAGCTTGCCCGGCTGGTGCAAGCGACGAGCGCCGGACAAGCACTGCTCGAAACGCTGGCGAGCCGGATGCTGCTGCATGGCAATGGCTACGTTCAGGTGCTGCGGGACGCGGATGGACAGCCAGCCGAACTGTTTGCGCTGCGGCCCGAGCGGGTGCGTATTCTCCCCGATGCCAATGGCTGGCCTGTAGCGTTTCTATACAGCCTGGGCGAGACGAGCCTGCAGATTGATGCCGTCGATGAATTCGGTCGGCCGAATGTGATTCACATCCGCACGTACCACCCGGCGGACGACCATTATGGCGCGGGCTGCCTTGAAGCGGCAGAAGAAGCGGTGGCGATCCACAACGCAGCGGCGCGGTGGAACCGTGCGTTGCTGGAGAACGCAGCCCGCCCTTCCGGTGCCCTCGTCTATGACCCGGGTGAGCCGGGTGCGGCGCTGAGTGCTGACCAGTTCGACCGGATCAAGGCCGAGCTCGCGGCAGCCTTTTCGGGCGAGTCCAATGCCGGGCGGCCGATGCTGCTTGAAGGCGGGCTCAAGTGGCAGACTTTGGCGCTGAGCCCGGCCGACATGGATTTCGCGACGCTCAAGGCCGCTGCGGCGCGCGACGTTGCGCTCGCTTTCGGGGTGCCGCCAATGCTGCTCGGGCTGCCGGGCGACAACACCTATGCCAACTACCGCGAAGCGAACCGCGCGCTGTGGCGGCTGACCTTGCTACCGCTGGCGGGCAAGCTGCTGGCCGCTCTCGCCGAGGGACTGGTCCCATGGTTCCCTGACGCGAAAATGACCGTCGATCTCGACCGGGTGCCGGCGCTGGCGGAGGACCGCCAGCTGCTGTGGAACCAGGTTTCAGCCGCCGATTTCCTTTCGCCCGCAGAAAAGCGGCAGATGCTGGGCATTGCGGAGACTATCGCATGAAGCGCGAGGACATGCTGGCGGGCCTTTTGGCACAAGCGGGAAGCGAAGGTTCCGAACTGATCACGCTGCGCGCGGTCGTCGAGGAAGCCAGCGAACTGGGCGCGGCGCGCGCGCTGGAGCAGATGGGTCTCGCTGACGACGGTGCCCATCAGGATCTGGCGGAGCTGCGCGAACTGCTGCGCGCCTGGCGTGATGCCAAGGCCAGCGCGTGGAAAGCCATCGTCGGCTGGGCCATGCGCGGGCTGCTGGCGCTGCTGCTGTTCGGGCTGGCGGTGCGCTTCGGCTCGAGCGATCTGGTTCGATGAGCGTGACTGTAGAGCCCGCTCCGGGCGCGCTGCGCTTTGCAGGGTATGCCGCCGTGTTTGGCAAGCGCGACAGCGGCGGCGATGTGATCCTGCCCGGCGCGTTTGCCCAAACACTGGCGGCGCGCAAGGAGGCTGGCGTGCGGCTGCCGCTGCTGTGGCAGCATCGCGGCCATCAGCGCATCGGCTGGGTCGATGTGGCCGGGGAAGACCGCCACGGGCTGCGAGTGATTGCCTCGGTTTCGGCCGATGCGGGGCACTCGGCGACTCTGGCTGCCAAGGCGCTCGCCGATGGCGCGGTCAACGGCCTCTCGTTTGGATACAGGGTGCGCGATGCCGCACCGCAGGGCGGCGGGCGCGAACTGCGCAGTGTCGACCTGATCGAAGTCAGCCTGGTGACCCGCCCCATGCAGCCGCTGGCGCGGGTCCACTATGTCGACAGCAAAGGCAGCCGCTTGGCGCCGGCGTGAACCCCCTCGTTTTGATTACCCCCGAAAAGGCAGCCTGAAGTGGCGGCTTTGACCCAGAAAGGACGTTCGGTTCCATGGATATGAACACCCCCGAAAGCGCCACGCAGAGCGCACTTGAGACGAAAGCCGACGCGTTTGACGCGTCGTTCGACATCGTGGCCAAGCAGGATGAAACCGCTGCTGCCATCGAAGCGCTGCGCGGCGATCTGGCCGAAGTGAAAGGCCGGATCGACAAGGTGAACCGCGCGGCGCTCCGCCCGGTTATCGGCGGCGAGACCGACACTTCGCCGGAGATGAAGGGCTTTATCGACGGCTACTTGCGTCTGGGCCGAGAGACCGAGCTCAAGTCGCTCTCGATCGGTTCCTCGGCCGATGGCGGCTTTGCCGTTCCGCGCCCGATCGACGCCGAGATTGCGCGCCGTCTGGTCAAGATCAGCCCGGTTCGCAGCGTCGCCAGTGTCGTGCAGACCAGCACCAGCGGGTTCCGCCGCCTGATCTCGATCGGCGGCACCGCTTCGGGCTGGGCCAGCGAAACCGGCGCCCGCACCGAAACGGCCAGCCCCAAGCTCGCCGAAATCGTGCCGCCGCTGGGCGAGCTTTATGCCAGCCCCTCGGCCACGCAGCAGATGCTCGACGATGCAGCGTTCGATGTCGGCACCTGGCTCGCCAGCGAGATCGCGACCGAGTTTGCCCGCGCTGAAGGCGCTGCTTTCATCAACGGTACCG
>CAIKKO010000575.1 GCA_903828025.1 uncultured Sphingomonadales bacterium | reverse complement strand
CGGCGCACATGGCCGAATGGGTCGCCGCCCGCGCTGGTCTCGGCTTCCACGACCGCGTGATCCGGCTTTACGAGACGGACGACGGCGAAGCGCTCTAGGACATTGGCCCTCTCCCCTGAAGGGGAGAGAGCACCGTGCTCATTCCGCCGGGTGCACCGCGCCAATGGGGGGCGGCTCTACCCGCGGGCGGCCGCGGGTCAGCAGGCGGCCGATGCGGTTCAGGTTCCCCGTGATGAGGCCGTGCTCGGCCATCCAGGCGTGGTATTCGCGGTACTTGGCATCCTCGGCGAGGAGATGCGCCTCCTCGGTCTTGGCGCGCCAGAAATAGACCGCGCTGACCACGGCCAGAATGATCGTGTTGCGCACCGCATCGACCGTGGAATGCGTGGTGGTGAGGAACGGCAGGGTCGAAAGCCACCAGAACGTGTTCTTCGATAGATAGGCCGGGTGCCGGGTGAAGGCATAAGGCCCGTTCGTCAGCACGCCGCGATAGGTCAGGTTGGAAAAGCGCAGACCGAACGCGACCGTGGCCCACGCGTAGATGCCTGTGAGCAGCACCAGCGCCGCAGCCCAGATCCACTGCAGCACCGGCATGCCCTGCATCCAGAACGTCCATTCCGAGCCGTTGGTGCGATAGTCGAGCACGCCGCCGCCGCCCATCAGGATGAACGGCGGGTAGCAGATCAGCGCCGCGACCCAGCCCGCCAGATAAGGGTTGGCGCTGCGGATCTGTGCATCGAGCGGCTTCATGGTGAGCAAGTAGCCGACCATCGCGATCTGCACGTCGACGAGGAACATCGTCTCGACCATGGCATTGCCCAGCACGATCGGATCACCCAGCACCGCAGTGTAGTCCATCAGCACGATATTGCTGAACCCGCCCGGCAGGATCGAGAACATAAACGCGCAGAAAAAGCCCTTCACCGCCCACGCGCGCATGTGGTTCGCGACTTCGCTGCGGTCGAAGGTTTCGCGCCCGACCAGCATCGCGCCGAAATGCCACGAGGCGTCGCGCGGATTGATCAGCACCCGGTCGAGCCACAGCACATACGGGATCGTACCGAGGAACAGCACCGGGGCGAGGCCGGTCATCACGTCCATCGCGAAGAGGTACTGCCCGCGCCAATACCAGCGGCACAGGCAATAGAGGAAGCCGAGGATCGACCACGTCGCCCAGAGCCCGGCGACTTTGGTGATCGTGATATCCATGATCTCGCGCACCGGGCGCGGATTGTGCCAATCGATCCCGGTCGAGGCGCGCAAGTGCACTTTATCGACGAAAATCGACCACGCCACCATCGGCGCGCCGGAAAACAGCATCGCCGCCAGCGCAGCATTGGGCCCGGATAGCGGCGCATGCGGCCCCGGCAGCGCCAGCGCATCGGCAAGCACGCCCCAGTTGCGGCACAGCAGGACCCATACGGCAAGGCCGACGAGCCCGGAGAGGCCGACGCCGGCCGAAACGTCGCTGGGTGGCCTGATTGCGGGAGCTTTCATGCCCGCAGCGTTAACAGGGAACTCTAAGAAAAGCGTTTATGCCGGGGCAAGTTCTGGAAAGGGCGAAGCTCAGTGAAACGCGGAGATGTGCCCGCTGTCGTCCAGCACGTAGATCATTCCGCCCGCCACAACCGGGGCCAGCGTGACCGGCGCACCCAGCTTGGCAACGCGCTTGGCCGAACCATCGGCCACCGAAGCCGAAACCAGCTCG
>CAIKKO010000574.1 GCA_903828025.1 uncultured Sphingomonadales bacterium | reverse complement strand
CCGATGTGATGCTGGCCGACGCGCGCACGCTGTGCCCCGCGCTGGCCGTGCGTCCGGCCGATCCGGCGGGCGACCTCGCGTTCCTCGAACACCTCGCGCTCTGGGCGCAGCGCTGGGGTCCGTGGAGCGCGCTCGATGCACCGGACGGGCTGGTGGTGGACACCACCGGCACCGCGCACTTGTTTGGCGGCGAGGCCATGCTGCTCGCCGATGCGCGCACACAGTTCCGGCGGCGCGGGCTTGCCGCGCGCGCCGCCATCGCGCCGACGGCGGGCGCGGCCTGGGCGCTCGCCCATTTCGGGCCGGATAGCGCGATTCTGGAGGGCGACGACCTGATGGACCGCTTGGCCGCGCTCCCCGTCGCGGCGCTGCGGCTTGATTCCGATGTCCTGCTCCTCCTGCGCCGCCTCGGGCTCAAGCGTCTGGGCGATCTCGCGGGTATCGGGCGCGAGGCGCTGGCCCGGCGCTTCCGCAATCGCCGCTCGCCGGCCGCGAACCCGCTGGTGCGGCTCGATCAGCTTCTGGGCCGCGTGCCCGAACCCTTGCTGCCGGTGGTCGGCGTGGAGCAACCCATGGTCCAGCGCCGCCTCGCCGAACCGATCCGCCATCGCCCACTGCTCGACCACGTGGTCGCCGATCTGGCGGCGGACATGGCGCGGCGGCTCGAAGGATTGGGGCAGGGCGCGCGGCGGCTCGAACTGGGCTTGTGGAAAGTCGATGTCGAAGTGCTCGTGCGGCGGCTGGAAATGGCCGCAGCGGCGCGCGATCCCGCGCATGTCTGCCGCCTCTTCGCCGCAAGGCTCGATGATATCGACGCCGGGTTCGGCATCGAACTCGTGCGCCTGCGCGCGCCGTGGACCGAACCGCTGGTGATGGGGCAGGCCGAACTCGACGCGGCGGCAGAGCGCCACGGCACCAGCCTTGCCGCCTGCATCGACCGGCTGACGGTGCGGCTGGGGCACGAGGCCGTGCGCCGCCCCTTGCCGCGCGCCAGCCACTTGCCCGAACGTGCGCAGCGCTGGGCCCCTGCGCTGGAGCCGCTGCCGGGCCTGCAGGAAGACTTCGCCTTCCATGAACGCCCATTGAAACTGCTCGACCGGCCCGAACCCATCGCGGTGATCTACGAAGCCCCCGATGGGCTCCCGCGCCTGTTCCGCTGGCGCGGCGGGGTGCACGAGATCGCGCGCGCCGAAGGGCCCGAACGCATCGCGCCCGAATGGTGGCGCGAACGCGGCACGGTGCGCCTGCGCGATTACTACCGCATCGAGGACAGCATGGGCCGTCGCTATTGGATCTACCGCCACGGCCTTGCGGGTGATGGGCGCGGCGGCGCGCCCGAATGGTTCCTGCAGGGGCTTTGTGCCTGAAGCACCGCTCACCCCGGCGCGGCGCCATGTCGCGCCTGACGAGGAGCCTACCGGTCCCTCGCCGCGCGCGCCGTTCGTGGAACTGGGGCTCGCGACCTGCTTCTCGTTTTTGCGCGGGGCGTCCGATCCGGTCGATCTCGTGCTCGCCGCGCACCGGCTGGGCTACGATGCCATGGGCGTGGCGGACGCCAATTCGATGGCGGGCGTGGTGCGCATCCACGGCGAGGCGAAGGCGCTGGGCCTGCGCCCCGTGATCGGCTGCCGGATCGAGACGACCGAGGGCCTCGCCTTCCTCGCCTATCCCGCAAACCGCGCCGCCTATGGCCGGCTCTGCGCGCTGATCTCGGCCGGGCGCATGGGGCGGCTCGATGGCACATGGCAGGCCAAGGGCGTGTGCGAGATCGACCTCGCGCTGCTCGCCGCGCACAGTGAGGGCGTCCACCTCGTGCTCGTCCCCCCCCGCGATCTCGATCAAGCCTTTACGATTGAAGTGGAAAGCAACGTCGTCCCCCTCCCGCATGCGGGGGGGGGTAGGGGTGGTCAGCGAGCAAAAGCCGCACCGGAACAGCCCACCCCCGACCCCTCCCGCATGCGGGAGGGGGGAATGGATGGGCTCTCCCGCAAGCCGGAGGGGAGGCAGATATCCCTGTCTTTTCCCGCGCTTATCCCCCATCTTGTCCACAGCCTGCGCAGCATGCGCCACGTGGCTGCCAGCCACCTCTATAGCGGCGACGATATCGCCCGGATCAGCGCGCTCGATGCCATGGCCAAGGCGCATGGCCTCGGTCTCCTCGCCACCAACGATGTGCTCTATCACGAGGCGGCGCGGCGGCCGTTGCAGGATGTGATGACCGCGATCCGGCACAAGACCACGGTGGCGCGCGCCGGGCATCTGCTCCACCCCAATGCCGAGCGGCACCTCAAATCCCCCGCCGAGATGGTCCGCCTGTTCGAACGCTGGCCGCACGCCATCACCGCCGCGCGCGCGCTGGCCGATGCTTGCCAGTTCAGCCTCGACGAGCTGCGCTACGAATATCCCGAGGAAATCTGCCCCGAGGACCACGAACCTCAGACATGGCTTGAAGAGCTGACATGGAAGGGCGCGGAAGGGCGCTACCCTTCGGGCGTGCCCGAATCTGTGCGCGATACGCTGAAGCGCGAGCTTGCGCTGATCGGCAAGTTGAACCTCGCAACTTACTTTTTGACGATCAAGGATATCGTTGATTTTGCTAGGCATCAGGATCCCCCGATTCTGTGTCAGGGCCGCGGCTCGGCGGCCAATTCGGCGGTGTGCTATTGCCTCGAGATCACTGCGGTCGATCCCGCGCGCCATGCCTTGCTGTTTGATCGGTTCATTTCCGAGGAGCGCAAGGAGCCGCCCGATATCGACGTCGATTTCGAGCATGAGCGGCGCGAGGAGGTGATCCAGTATATCTACCGCCGCTTCGGCCGCCAGCGCGCCGGGCTTTGCGCCACGGTGATCCACTACCGCCCGCGCATGGCGATCCGCGAGGTGGGCAAGGCGATGGGGCTGTCCGAAGACGTGACGTCCGTGCTCGCGCGCACTGTCTGGGGCGGGTGGGGGCGCGAGATTGCCGAGAAGAACGTGGCCGAGGTGGGGCTTGATCTCACCGATCCGCACCTCAGGCGGGTTCTGAAATTGACCGAGCAAATGATTGGCATGCCGCGCCATCTCTCGCAGCATGTCGGCGGCTTTATCCTGACTCAAGGCCCGCTGACCGAGACCGTGCCGATCGGCAATGGCGCGATGCCCGAGCGCAGCTTCATCGAATGGGACAAGGACGATATCGACGCGCTGGGGATCCTGAAAGTCGATGTGCTGGCGCTCGGCATGCTGACCTGCATCCGCAAATGCCTCGATCTGCTGGGCGCGCATCATGGGCAGGCGCTGACGCTGGCCACGGTGCCGCGCGAGGACCCTGCGGTTTACGACATGCTGTGCAAGGGCGATTCGCTGGGTGTGTTCCAGGTCGAAAGCCGCGCTCAGATGAACATGCTGCCGCGCCTGCGCCCGCGCTGTTTCTATGACCTTGTCATCGAGGTGGCGATTGTCCGGCCCGGTCAGAT
>CAIKKO010000573.1 GCA_903828025.1 uncultured Sphingomonadales bacterium | reverse complement strand
GTCGATCTGCGCAGCAAGGCGATCGACGGCACCAAGCTGTTTGGCGGCACCAACACGACATACGATTCGACCACCACGCCGCAAGCGATCGATGTCAGCACTGCGGCGCTCGCCGGGACCACGATGGACAACGTCGATGCCTCGCTCACGGCGGTGAACGCGGCGCGTGCCGAATTTGGTTCGGGCCAGAACCGGCTTGAATCGGTGGTCAACAATCTCACCGACAACGTGACCAACCTTTCGGACGCGCGCAGCCGCATTCTCGATACCGATTATTCGGCAGAAACCACCGCGATGGCCAAGGCCCAGATCCTGAGCCAGGCTTCCACGGCGATGATTGCGCAGGCCAACCAGGCCCAGCAGAACGTGCTCTCGCTGCTCAAGTAAGCTTTGCGCGTTTCCCATTCGCGGGCTGGAGCAGGCGGGAATGCGCCGTCTAGTTAGGGGCTGCATCTGCCTCTGCCGGGGCCTCGCCAGCGCCTTGCTGCAACCAGCCTTTGATGCGCTGGCGCAGCGAGGTCGGCACTGTCGCGCGCAGCCGGTCTTTCGCCCGGCATAGCGCGGCGCGCACCAGGCGCATGCGGTGCAACAGCCAACCCGCGCGGCTGAGCGGCAGCACGAAGTTCGTGACGCCGACCGAGGTCTGGGTCCAATCCCACTTGAAGGCCTCATCGCCGATGCGGAAATCGTAAGAGAGCCCTTTGTCCGCGCACCAGCGAAAGGTGTCGAGCAGCAGGATCTGCCCGGGAGAGAAGCGGGCGAAGTCGGCATCGAAGGTGGTCAGGAACCCTTCGAGCCGGTTCGCGGTCAGCACGACCACTTTGGCCGCTATCGTGCGGTCGTCGTGGCGCAGCGCGATCCCGCAAACCTGCCCTCCGGGGCCACCCGCTCGCAGCGCCGCCAACCAGAACGCTCGGTAGTGCGGGGCATGCAGAAACTCCGATTGCAGATGGTGCTCACGCAGCCAAACGGCCTTCGCGGCGATCGTCCAGTCAAGCAACTCGGCGAATTGGGTGGGATCGGTAATCACCTCGAAGCGCAGAGTGCCCAGTTCCGCCAGACGCCGCCGCCGCCGTTCGGTGCCGCGGCGCAGGTTCTTGCTCATGGCCTGCTCATAGGCCGCGATCCTGGCGGGGCTGCTGATATCGAGAAAGGGCGCTGGGAGCGTTTCGGCCGCAAGCACCGCTGGCGCCATGGCGCTGAGAGCGGGAGAGGCGGGGCTGTCCGAGCGCAGGAGCGGCATAGCAACAAGCCCGGCGCGTCCCTCGCGCCTAAGCAGCGCGAGCGCGGTGCGGACATATGCCCCGGCGCGTTGCGTAGGCGCGACCAGCAGCGGATTGTAGTCGGTCGCTTCCGAACCCAGCGGGATCAGCTCCGCACAGAGCTCGCGCCACACGCGCGCCATTGGCCACACCAGCACGAGCTGGCCGGCGTCGCGCACAACCAGCACCGCCAACGTCCGTCCGCGCGGCTTCGCGGTTGTCTGCCAACCGGCCCAGCACCACGCGAACCCTTGTGCCATAGTGGCATCGGTTGTCCGAGCGGCGAGTGCATCCCATTCGGACCGGAGCGCGGTGACCTCCGCCTCGCTTGTCGCGATCGCCCCGCTGAGTGCCGGGGCCGCGCTGACAGTGCGCGCTGCCGCAGCTCGTGCGGGGGTCAGCCGCATGCTGCGCGCCGGTCGCTGCCGGACGAGGTCGGCGGACAAGGCCGTAGCAACACTGTTGGGCATGATCGTGGTCCTTTTCAGAAGCTTCCACGACGTGCCCGAGCAAAGCACGTGCCAGTTCCGGTGCAACGCGCAAGCGGCGCGGCGCGCATCGCGGGGAGGCCAAACCTGCAAAAGGCGATGGACCCCTTCGCAAACTGCAATGACCGTTTGCAATCTGCGGTACCGGCCCGTTGCGGCCTGCCGCGTTGACCGCGCGCGACTGTCTCGTGCGGGCTATGCCGACAACACAGGCGTATCCGCAAAGCCCACGAACGTTGCGGCCTCGTCCACCGATTTGCGTTCGGAGACGACTGCGTTGGCGGGAAATGTCTCGTCCGGCCAGCCGAGCGCGATGCTTTTCATGATCACCTGATCGTCCGCGATCCCGGCATGTTCGCGCACCACGGGCGATTGCATGATGCCCTGGCTGTTGATCACCGTGCCGAGCCCGCGCGACCACGCGGCGTTGACCAGCGCATTGGTCACCCCGCCGCAATCGAACGGGGTGTCGTCGCTGCCGCTGAGCACTTTGTCATACGTCACGATCACGCAGACCGGCGCGTCGAACTGGCGGAAGCCGCGCAGCACCCAGTCCTGCCGCTGCTCGGCGTTGTCGCGCGCAATGCCCATGGCGCTGAAGAGCTGCTTGGCGACGCCGATCTGGCGCTCGCGGTGGACGCCGGCAAACGCCTCGCCCCTGCGGAACTCGCGCGAATCCGGCACACCCGCCAGAATGCGCTCCGTGTTGCCCTGCCGGATCCGCGCCAGCGGTTCGCCGGTGATCACGTAGAAATTCCACGGCTGCGTGTTCATCGAGGTGGGCGCGCGCATCGCCAATGTGAGCACGTCCTCGATCAGCGCGCGGGGCACCGGAACGGGCTTGTAGCCGCGAATGCTCCGCCGCCCGAGCATGACCTCATCAAACTGCATAAACTCTCCCCCCCCGATGCGCGCTCGATGCGCTTTGGACGCGCGGTAGCGATTGCGCGGGTGCTGGCACAAGCTTTTCCTTGCGCTGGCAGGACGCATCCGCAAAAGGTCCGCGTCATGGATACCGCCGAACCCGTGACCGCCGAGACTTTCGCTGCCGCCGCCCAGACCTCCAAGGCCTGGCCGTTCGAAGAGGCGCGCAAGCTTGTCAAACGCTTCCCCGGCGGCAAGCGCGATGCCAGCGGCGCGCTGCTCCCGGTCATTTTCGAGACCGGCTATGGTCCCTCGGGCCTGCCGCATATCGGCACGTTTCAGGAAGTGCTGCGCACCACTTTCGTGCGCCGCGCTTACGAGACGCTGACCGGCGGCCATCCCACGCGCCTGATCGCGTTTTCGGACGACATGGACGGGCTGCGCAAGGTGCCGGACAACGTGCCCAATCAGGGCCTGCTCGCGGCCCATATCGGCCAGCCGCTCAGCCGCATTCCCGATCCGTTCGATCGCTACGAGAGCTTCGCGCACCACAACAACGCGATGCTGCGTCAGTTCCTCGATCAGTTCGGCTTCGACTACGAGTTCGTTTCGGCAAGTGACCGCTACAACGCTGGCGGGTTCGACGATGCGATGCGCGGTGTTCTGCGCCAGTTCGATGCGATCATGGGGATCATGCTGCCGACGCTGCGCGAGGAGCGCCGCCGCACCTATTCGCCGGTTCTGCCCGTTTCGCCGACCAACCATCAGGTGCTGCAAGTGCCCGTGACCGTGGTCGATGCCGAGGCGGGGATCGTGCGGTTCGAGGATGTCGGCGGGACCGTGATCGAGCAATCGGTGCTGGGCGGCCGCTCCAAGCTGCAGTGGAAAGTCGATTGGGGCATGCGCTGGACCGCGCTTGGCGTCGATTATGAGATGTGCGGCAAGGACCTCACCGACAGCCATCTCTATTCGGGCCGCATTGCGCAAGTGCTCGGCGGACGGCGGCCCGAGGGCTTGATCTATGAACTGTTCCTCGACGAGAACGGCGAAAAGATCTCCAAGTCCAAGGGCAACGGCCTCACCATCGAGCAGTGGCTTGGCTATGGCAGCGAGGAGAGCCTCGGTTTCTACCTCTACCGCGAGCCCAAGAGCGCCAAGTCGCTGCATGCCGGGGTGATCCCGCGCGCGGTCGATGAATATTGGCAGTTCCGCGAGAAGCTGGCTGGCCAGCCGGTCGAGCAGCAGCTCGGCAATCCAGTCTGGCACCTTTTGCGCACCAATGGGTACCACGGCGGCGACGGCGACACGCTGCCGGTGACCTACGGCCTGCTGCTCAATCTCGTTGGCGTGCTGGGTGCGCAGGCGACGCGCGAGCAAGTGTGGTCCTATCTCGGCAATTATGTGGTCGATGCCGATCCGGCGGCGCACCCCGCGCTCGATGCGCTGGTCACTTCGGCGCTGGCTTACAACCGCGATTTCGTCGCGCCCACGCTTCAGCGCCGCAAGCCCGAGCCGGGCGAGGCCGCCGCGCTCGCCGCGCTCGATACAGAGCTTGCCGCCACCGACGAAAGCGCCACGGCGGAAGAGCTGCAGACGCTCGTCTACGAAATCGGCAAGGACCCGCACTTCGGCTTCGAAGCGCTGCGCGACTGGTTCAAGGCGCTCTACGAGACCTTGCTCGGCTCCGCGCAAGGCCCGCGCATGGGCAGCTTCATCGCGCTCTATGGCGTGGCAGCAACGCGCCGCCTGATCGCCGAGGCACTCGACGGGGTGGAATTGCCGCAGGACTGAGAAGTCAAGGTTTGACGCGGAATGCGCGGGAAGGGCGCGTTCCGAAGCTTGTGCCGTCCCGCTCCCCCGCCCGGCCACCCATTCAGGGTACTCTCGTGGGTGGCCG
>CAIKKO010000572.1 GCA_903828025.1 uncultured Sphingomonadales bacterium | reverse complement strand
TGGCTGTCGATCACCGGGCGGATGCCAGTGGCTTCCACGCCTGCAATCATGGCGAGCTGCATCGCGCGGCTGCCGACAGTCAGCCCTTGCACGCGCAAGTTCTTGGCCATGAGCAGCGCAGTTTGCACGGGGCCCGCAAAGCCCGCCAGCACGCCGATCAGCGCGACATGGCCGCCCACGCGGCTTGCCAGCATGGATTGGTCGAGCGTGCCCGCGCCGCCGATCTCGACCACGCAGTCCACGCCCACGCCGCCGGTCAATTCCAGCGCCTTGAGGCCCCACGCTGCTTCGGTCTTGTAGTTGATCAGCGCATCCGCCCCCAGCGCCTGCAGCCGCTCCAGCTTGGCATCGGACGAGCTGGTCGCGATCACCCGCGCGCCCGCCGCCTTGGCCATCTGCAGCGCGAAGATCGAAACGCCGCCGGTGCCCTGCACCAGCACGGTCGAGCCGGGCTTGACCGCGCCGTCCACGAACAGCGCGCGCCATGCGGTTAGGCCCGCGCACGTCAGTGTCGCTGCCTCGGCGGCAGAATAGCCCTTGGGCACGCGGGTGAACCAGCCTGCGGGCGCGACGATCTCGGTCCGGGCATAGCCGTCGATGCCGTCGCCGGGGACGGTGGTGAACGCAGTCGAAGGCGGAGCGCCGTCATCCCAGTTGGTGAAGAAGGTCGAGACGACGAGGTCGCCCGGCGCGTATTCGGTGACGCCCGCGCCCACGGCCAGGACTTCGCCCGCGCCGTCCGACATCGGAATGCGCCCTTCGGCGGCGGGCAGCATGCCCGTCACCACCGCGAAGTCGTGGAAGTTGAGCGAGGAGGCGCGCAGCCGCACATGGATTTCGCCCGTGCCGGGCGCGGCGCAAGCGGGAAGCTCTGCCAGATGCAGCGAATCAAGCGACGCGGGTGCGCCGATACGGATAGCGGAAACGGTCATTCTGCGGCCTCCAGAGCTTCGGCGCGTTGCGGCCCGCGAATGAGCCCGCCCGGCACTGCGCCGGTCCAGCTGCCATCGCGGAACGTCACCACGCCCGATTTGATGGTGCAGACATAGCCGTCTGCCTTTTGCAGCAGGCGCTTGCCGCCTGCGGGGAGATCGAACGCCAGCCACGGCTTGCCCAGCTGCAACGCGTCCATGTCGATCAGATTGATATCGGCCAGCATGCCCGGCGCGAGCACGCCGCGATCATCGAGGCCATAAAGCCGCGCGGTATCATGGCACTGCCGCTTGACCGCCTGCTCCAGCGTCAGCCGCCCGCCGCGCGCCCGGTCCCGCACCCAATGCTGGAGCATGAACGTGGGCGAGGCCGCGTCGCAGATCGTGCCGCAATGCGCGCCGCCGTCAGAAAGCGAGTTCACGCAATCGTCACGCGCCTGCAGCGCCTCGAGGAAATCGAGATTGCCGTCCATGTAGTTGAGAATGGGCAGATAAATGAACCCGGTGCCGTCATCCGCCAGCATCAGATCATAGGCATAGGCTTCGGGCGAAACCCCACTGGCCGCCGCGCGGGCAGCCACGCTGGCATCGGCCTGCGGTTCATAGTCGAAGCTTGCGTCCATCTCGAACTGGCCCGCCCAGCCTTCGGCGATTGCGCGGAAGAGGTGGATAATGTCGCTTTCTGGATAGACGTTGGCCTCGCCCAGCAGCTGTGCCTTGAACGCGGGATCGCGCAGCCGGGCGAGCTGCTCGTCCCACGGCAGCGCCTCGATCGCGGCCCACGAGGGGCGGAAGCGGAACGGGTGCACCGTGCCGCGCCAGTTCATCACGATGCCGTTGCCGCGCAGCGCGATCTGCGCGACGATGTTCGCCCCGGTCGCGTTCTGGCGCTCCATTTCGGCGATCTGTTCGGACAGCGGCAGTTCCTTGGCCATGGATTGCAGCGCGGCGAACGTCACGGGGAGGCCGGTTTCGCGGCTGAGCGCGCCCATCCAGCCGAACTCATCCCATTCGCGCTTCATGTCGCTGGCCATTTCGAACACGCCGTGGCCCACGCGGCCCATCGCGCGGCCGATGCGGATCAGCTCCTCCGCCGTGGCGGTGGTGCCGGGCACCACTTCGCCGTCGACCGACTTGTGGATCACCGTCCGGCTGGTCGAAAAGCCGAGTGCGCCCGCGCGCAGGCCTTCCTCGACAATCGCGGACATCGCCTCGATATCGGCATCGGTCGGGACCGCGCCGGGCTTCTCGCGGTCGCCCAGCACATACGCGCGCACCGCTCCGTGCGGCACGTGGGTCGCCACATCGACGCTGCGCGACAGGCGTTCGAGCGCATCGAGATACTGCGGGAACGTCTCCCAGTCCCACTTGAGCCCTTCGGCGAGCGCGGTGCCGGGAATGTCTTCGACGCCTTCCATCAGGGCGATCAGCCAGGCATGCCGATCAGGCGCGGCGGGCGCGAAACCGACACCGCAGTTGCCCATCACCAGCGTGGTGACACCGTGCCACGACGAGGGCGCCATTTCCTGATCCCAGGTCGCCTGCCCGTCATAGTGCGTGTGGATATCGACCCAGCCGGGCGCGACGACTTTGCCGCTCGCGTCGATCTCTTGCGCTGCGCTGCCCGAGACTTTGCCGACTGCTGCGATCAACCCATTTTTCACCGCCAGATCGCCGGTAAAGCGGGGAAGCCCCGTCCCGTCGACGATGGTACCGCCCCGGATGATGAGATCATAAGCAGGCATCGGCAGGCTCCTTTTCCCCCGCGCGCCCGACTCGTTATGGCCAGCGCTACGTTTAATCGCGCGATTAAGTCAGAGGATGGCGCGCCGGTCAATCCGCCGCGGTCCTGTCGGGCCAAAACCCTATTTCGAAGCGTCCAGAAACGCGTTGAGCTTTGCGATAAACGCATCGGGGCGCGACAACATGAACAAGTGCCCGCCGCCTTCGGCCATATCGAGCTGGCTGCCCGGAATCGCATTGTGCAGGAAATGCGCGTTGGCTGGCGGGATCAACTGGTCGTCGGCATCGGCCATGATCAGTACCGGCATGCCCAGCAACGGCAGGAACGGCGCGCTGCTCCAGCTCCCGAATGCGGCGAGCTGGCAGCTCCAGCCGAGCGGTGAGGGCGCGGTGGCGGCATTGAGCGAGACCCGCTCCGCCCCGCCGCCGTTGTAGAACATGGCAAGGTTGCGGCGCAGCGTTTTCTCGACGGAATATTCCATCGGATCAAGCATCTGGCTGATCATCGAAGGATTGCCCGGGATCATCGTGCCCCCGGCCGAAGTTGCCGCCAGCACCAGCTTGCCGGTGCGCGCGCGGTGCTGGAAGGCAAACTGCTGCACCACCGCGCCGCCCCAGCTGATGCCGAGCAGGTCGACCGTTTCGATATGCAGCCGGTCGAGCAGCGCGGCGAGCGTGAGCGCCATGTGCGGAATGGTGTACGGGAAGATCGGATCGGGCGACTGACCGATACCTGGCATGTCGAAGCTCAGCACCCGGCGCCCCGGCATGCGGCTCGCGATCGGATCCAGCATTTCCATGTTCATGCCGATTCCGCCGAAGATCACCAGCGGGCGCTGGGCCGGGCTTGAAGACTTGCCCGAACTGGCCGGGCTGGTGTGCCACTGGCCAACGCGAAGGCGCCGGCCGGCAACGCCGATCATCGAGTAGCTGGCGGTCGAGCTCACACGGGATCCTTGGTAATCAAACAAATCAAAACGGGCTCGCAAAACGCAGCGAACGCGTCGGCCTCTAGCACTCTCGCACCCGCAGCAAAACAAAACCTTCGGAAAACCGCAGAAATTCGGCGCAGGTTCCGGTTTGCTTAACGGTTTTTCAAAGCCATTCGGCGCATTTGACACCGATGAAGGAATTGCCCGGGGACCCTGGCGGACCGAAGTCCGAACCGCTGCCTGTACAGGCGGGCGTCGTGCGCGATTTTGCGCGGACGCAGCGGCGGCGCGAGCGGATTCCGATTAGCCCGGTAGACCGGTCCGATGTCGCGGGGGCTGCGTTCCTGTTCGGGACCGGGCCAGGCCGCGGCCTGATCGCCCGCGAATGGCCGCACATGGCGCTGCCGATGGTGCTGGGCGTGGGCGGGCTTGCGGTCGCCAATGCCGCGATCCATCCCACGATCGCTCCGGTTCTTGCGCTGCTGGCTTCGGCCTTGATGTTCGTGGCGCGCTTCACATCGAACTACGAGAGCAAGGGCGATCACTCCACCGCGATGCGGATGGGCCTGATGGGCGCTTCGATCGGCCTGCCGCTGTTCATCTACGGCATTGGCATCGGGATGTGGGCGGCCAGCGGCTCAGTCCCGTGGGTTCAGGCCATGGCCCTGCTGGTGACGATCTCGCTGCTGGCCACGGTTACCGAATCGGGGCGGCTCGCGGGCATGCTGACCGCAGAAGTCGCGATGTGGTCCGGCGTTACGTGGGTCACCAGTATCTCCGGCGGGATCGTCTCGCTGGTGATCGGCGGCGTGATCGCGGCGGCGGCCTATCTGCGCCAGCGCGAGATTGATCTCAAAGCCCGCGAGGCGGCCGAGGAAGGGGTCCGCGTCCAGACCCGCGCGCAGGAAATCCTCGCCGATTATGAAGAGACCGGGCAGGGCTGGTTCTGGGAAACCGACCGACGCGGGCTGCTGACTTATCTTTCCAGTTCGGTTGCTGAAACGCTCGGCCGCGAGGTCGGCGCGTTGATCGGGCGGCCTTTTGCCGAGCTGTTCAATCCGAACGAGCAATCGGGCGAGGGCGAACGCACGCTCGCCTTCCACTTGTCAGCCCGGTCCAGCTTCAGCGAGTTGGCCGTGCGCGCGGCGGTGCACGGCGAAGAGCGCTGGTGGTCGGTCACGGGCCGGCCGACCTACGATACCTTCAACAACTTCCAGGGCTTTCGCGGCTCGGGCACCGACCTCACCGAAAAGCGCCGCTCGCAGGAACACGCCTCGCGCCTCGCGCATTTCGATTCGCTGACGGGTCTGTCCAACCGCTTCCAGATGTCGCAGACGCTGGAAAAGATCCTCAACGCCCCGCAAGCGCAGAACCGCAATTGCGCGGTGTTCCTGCTCGATCTCGATCGCTTCAAGCAAGTCAACGATACGCTTGGCCACCCGGCGGGCGACGCGCTGCTCAAGCAGGTGTCGCAGCGGCTCGAGCGCGTCGTCGGCACCGTGGGCCGGGTCGGCCGGCTTGGCGGCGACGAGTTCCAGGTGATTCTTGCGGGCAAGATCGCGCGCGAGCAACTTGGCCATCTTGCCGAACGGATCATCGAGCAGCTCAGCCAGGCTTACGTGATCGAAGCCAGCCGCGTGATGATCGGGGCTTCGGTGGGCATCGCCATTGCGCCCGATGACGGCGTGACCAGCGAAGCGCTTATCCGCAATGCCGACCTTGCGCTGTATGCCGCCAAGGATGGCGGGCGCGGACGCTATCACTTCTACGCCGCCGATCTTCACAGCGATGCCGAAGAGCGCCGCCAGCTTGAGGAAGACTTGCGCGATGCCATCACGCACGGCGATCTGGAGCTCTATTACCAGCCCGTGGTGCACACCGCGACCGAGCGGATCACCGGCTTCGAGGCGCTGCTGCGCTGGAACCACCCGCGGCACGGTTTCATCTCGCCCGCCAAGTTCGTGCCCATCGCCGAAGATGCGGGCCTGATCGTCACGATCGGCGAATGGGCGCTGCGCACCGCCTGTCAGGACATGGCCGCGTGGCCTGTGGACGTGCGCGTCGCGGTCAACGTCTCGCCGCTGCAATTCGCCAATCCCGCACTCCCCGCGCAAGTCACCAGTGCGCTGGCGCAAGCGGGCGTGCAGGCTGACCGGCTCGAGCTCGAAATCACCGAAAGCGTGTTTCTGGGCGACGACAGCGGCACCGAGGCCATGTTCCGCGCGCTCAAGGGCATTGGCGTGCGGCTTGCGCTCGATGATTTCGGCACAGGCTATTCCTCGCTCGGCTATCTCAAGCGCGCGCCGTTCGACAAGATCAAGATCGACCAATCGTTCGTGCGCGGCGCCACTCAGCAGGGTAGCCGCAACGGCGCGATCATCGCCTCGATCGTGAGCCTGGCCGAAGCGCTTGGCATGGAAACCACCGCCGAAGGCGTGGAAACGCTCGACGAGCTTGATCTGGTTCGCATGCTCGGCTGCAGCCATGTGCAGGGCTATATCTACGAGCGCCCGCTGTCATCGGTGAACACCGCCTCGCGCCTTGCCACCGGCCTGATCGCCATCGCGCGCGGGCCGCGCTCGTCGCGCGCTGCGCGGCAGGCCATGCTGCGCCGGGTCGTGCTCGACCACGGCGGTCACAGCTACAACGGCACGGTGCGCAACATGTCGCTCACCGGCGCGCTGATCGAAGGCCTGTGGAATGTGCCGCCGGGCACGATTTTCCGCATCCAGCTGTCGGACGGCCATTCGGTCACCGCCACCTGCCGCTGGGCGAGCGAGGACCGCATGGGGGTCGAATTCTCGCAGCCGCTCCAGCTTGACGACGATGGCCGCATCGCGGCGGTTGCGATCAAGTCCAACTTGCCGCCCCCGGACCCCGCCGCCAACCAGCGCAAGGTGGGTTAGGGCGGGAGCGCCCCTACTTCCGCCCGAAGATTTTCGCGATCAACGAGCTGCCAGTGCCCAGCGGGTTGGACCTGATCGCGCGCTCCTGCTCGCCAAGGTAGAGAAACACCCCGTCGCTGGCCTTCTGCGTGACATAGCCGGTGAGGTCTTTCGCGCCGAACTGGCCAGCCACCAGACTGTTCTTCGCGCTGAAATCGTCGAGCGCCTTGAAGGCTTTCACATTCGATAGCGAATGCGCGACCACGGGGCGCATCTCGGTCTGGAGGCTCGGGCCCATCGTGCGGCGGAAATAGTCGGTGGCAGACGTGTCACCGCCGGTCACGATGCCCAGCGCGTCGGTCACCGTCATGCGCGTGATCGCGGTCTTGAGCAGCGGGAGCGCCTTGCCCACCGCGCCTTCGGCCGCCGCGTTGAGTTTGCCCGAAAGCCCGTCGGTCACCCCGGCCTTGTCGAGCATCGAGAACAGCCCGTCGAGCTTGCCCAGCGCGCCCGGCAGTCCGATGCGCACTTTGGGATCATTGGCAAAGCCGCCGGGCTGGCCCAGTTGCCCCACGACCCGCTCGGCCGCCTTGCCCAGCGCGAGTTTGAGCCCGCTGGAAGCCTCTCCGCTCGTGACCCCGGGCGGCGGCGGTGTGGTGGGTGAGGGCGCGGCGCTTGTCGGCGAGCCCAGAAGCTGGCCCAGTAGCGCCCCGGCGTCCTGCGCCGTCTGCGCCGCCCCCGGGACGGCGACACATGCGGCCAAGCCCCCTGCTGCAAGCAAAAAGCGCGTGTTCATGGCCATAGTTCTCTCCCCAGATTTGCCTTAGTTTGATCCGCGAGGGCCGCCCCTGCAAGTAAACACTTGCACCATCGGGCATGCCGCGCGCGCCCCGCGCTACTCAAAATGGCAATGGTGAGCAGCGGCCCCGGCGCTTAGCCACACGCCATCAGACCCCAACACGGGAATTCCCCATGCCGCACACCAATCGCCGCGTCTTCATCAAGCAGTACCGCGAGGGCATGCCCCGTCCCGAGGATTTCGGGATCGAGGACTGCACGATTGCCGAAGTGCCTGCGGGCCATGTCGTGGTGAAAGTCGATACGCTGTCGATGGACGCGTGGATCCGCACAACGCTGACGCCCGGCAGCTTCCATGCGACCGCCGGGCTTGGCTCGACCATCCGCGCGCTTGGGGTGGGGCAAGTGGTGGAAAGCGCCAGTGGTGCGTTCTCCGTGGGCGACTGGGTGTTCGGCCTGCTCTCCGCGCAGACCCATGCGCTGCTGCCAGATGCCGGGCTTACGAAACTGGACCTGTCGAACAGCCTCCAGCCGCGCGATTTCGTCGGGCCGCTCGGCGTGACGACGGGCCTTACCGCCTGGGTCGGGCTGATCGCGGTCGCCGACGTGCAGGCGGGCGATGTCGTGCTCGTCTCGGGCGCGGCAGGCGGTGTGGGCTCGATGGTCGTGCAGCTTGCCAAGGCACGCGGGGCCAAAGTCATCGGGTTGGCTGGCGGGCCGGAGAAGTGCCGCTTCCTCACCGAAACCCTCGGCGCGGATGTGGCGATTGATTACAAGAACGCCCAAGTCGCCGCCGATCTCGCCAAGGCCGCGCCCGGCGGCATCGACGTATTTTTCGACAATGTCGGCGGCGAACTGCTCGATATTGCGCTCGACCATCTCGCTCCGGCAGGCGCGCGGGTCGCGATCTGCGGCGCGATCTCGCAATATGGCGATCTGAACGACGTACGCGGCCCCAAGCTCTATCTGCGCCTCGCCGAACGCAACGCGATGATGAAGGGCTTCGTCGTCAGCCACTATGCCGCGCGCTATCCCGAGGCGATGGCGGAAATCGCCGGGCTGATGCGCGAAGGCAAGATCACGCTCCCCGAACACGTGGTCGAGGGCATCGACCACTTCGCCGAAGCGCTGTTCGTGCTGTTTGCGGGCGGCCACACCGGCAACTTGCTGGTGCGTCCCTAGCGGTCAGATCGCCTGCACGGAGGGCGTTGGGTTGATTCCAGCGCGGCGCGAGTGGGCGGGATAAGGCGTTCGGCGCTTCCCGCCCCGGGGATCTGCTCAGTCACCGTCCTGCGCAGCCTGTGCGGCCAGGAACGCCGGGCGAGAGCTTGCGCGGTCCCAGTATGCGGCGATTTCCGGGCTGAACTTGTAATCCAGCCCCAGATCCTTCGCCAGCAGCAGCGCATAGGCGGTGCACACATCGGCCATCGTGAAACGCCCGGCGCAGAGCCATTCGCGGCCATCTTCCAGCGCGCGCGTCAGGTGCTTGAGGCGCGAGAAGAACCACTGGGTGTAGTCGTCCGCCGCTTGCTGCAATCGGCGTTCGGCGGGTTCGAGGCGGGTGTAGCGCAGGACGATGGTTTGCGGGAAGGTGAGCGTGGCCTCGCTGCGGTGGAGCCAGTCCAGCCAGAGCCCGTAGCCGGATTCTTCCGGCGCAACCGCCAGCGGGGTCGGGCCGTAGCGGGCGGCGAGGTATTGCGGGATGGCGCTCGATTCGGTCATCCGCGTCTCCCCGTCGACCAGCAGCGGGATCGTGCCGAGGGGGTTTTGCGCCAGATATTCGGGCTGCAGCAGTCTTGGCGGGAACGGCAACAGGTGAAGCTTGTAAGGCAGGCCCATTTCCTCAAGCGCCCACAGAGCGCGGAAGGAGCGGGCGTTATGGCAGTGGTAGAGTTCGATCATGGCCCTAGATCAACCCGCGGCTGATCAGGCATTCCTGCACGGCGCGTTCGCCCATGTCGATCGCGGTGTTGGTGAAAGCGCTGGCAGCCGCATCGGCATTGGCGATAGCGATGCGGCCGAACGTCTGGCGGCCGAGGATGTGGGGGCGCTGCTCGTCCGGGATGTCCGGATCACCCAGCGTATCATAGGTATAGGCATAGCCGTGCGGCCAGCGGTTGACCGTGATCGCGGCGATATCGCGCGCGGCGTTGAAGCCTGCCCCGCCCAGCATGCGCTGCAATTGCAACCGGATCTCGCGCTCGATCGTGGGGTAGTCCTCAGCCAGCATGGCGGCCCGGCCCAAGCGGTTCTGCTCCTTGCGCGGCAGGCCGGGCTGGTTGGGATTGCGGACCATGTGGATGACCACTGCCTCGTCCGGCGTCACCGCGCTGGCATAGCCGCCGATGGCCATCGGAGTATCGAGGAAGGCGTTGATATGATAGCCGTTCGGCGCGCTGATCGCTTTGACACCAAGCTTGGCCCAAGGGCGCCAGTTCTTCACCAGCACATTGGTGTATTGCATCGGCACCTTGGAGGCATAGTGCAGCGCCGCCTTCTGCGCTTCGGGCAGCGCGGGGACGATGAACGGGATGACCATGTTGAAGCAGGCCATGATCACGTTCGCGCCGGTCACGGAAACGCGCTTGCCATCCTTCACATAAACGACGCGCACGGCCTGTTCGGTGTTGCGCGTGGTTTCGCCGATATGGTCAGCGCGGATCACCATGCTGGAGAGACGGATTCGCATCGGGTTGGCCGGGTTGTCGAGCGCGGAATAGGTCGCGGGCGCAAGCACCACGCTTTCCTGATCGAGCTTGGCCGAAGGGAACACGCCGGGGACAAGGCGGCTGACGAGCAGGCGCGCGACGGTGGCATTGCCATCGGGCCAGTGGAAATGCTGCGCTTCTGCCGTGATCTGTTCGGGCAGCTTCATCCCCGCGAACCCGGGCGAGCGGCCGCCGAGCGCGGCTTCCCACGCGGGCAGCGTATCGACGCGCTTGTTGTTGCGGAAATACTGGCCAAGGAAGAACGGCAGGCTTTCAGGAAGCATCTTGGCATGCTTCAGGAGGTAATCCTGATAGCTGATATGGCGCAGATACTGGGCCTTCGCTTCCGGCCCCATGTCCGGGAGGTAATCGACCTTGTCGGTGTAGATGCGCGTCAAGTCCGCGCGCACGGCGGGTGTGAGCGGGGCTTCGGCGAAGAACTGGGGCCAGGGCTTGGTGCCCGCGCCGGTGACCACTTTGTCGGCAAGAAAGTGCTCCTTGTCGAAGAACACGGCCGAGCCGAGGCCTTCGTAGGCCTTGGTTTCATAGCGTTCGTAACTCGTCAGATCGACGCCGAGATCGGCGAGCAGCTTCTTCGAGGTGAAGCTATAGGGGAACGGCGATTCAATGCTCATCGTGCCGCCGTAGCCAAGGATGGTGCGGCCCTCGTGGTGGAACTCGTTGCGCTTGGCGTGGCCGCCAAAATCGTCGTGGTTGTCGAGGATCAGGATCTTTTTGTCATCGCCCAGCGCCTGCCGGTAGAAGTAGGCCGCCGAAAGCCCCGAAATGCCGCCGCCAACGATCACGAGATCATAGTGCTCGCCGGAATCGCCTGCTTGCAGCGCACCGCCGAATTCGCCGTCGCGCGCCATGTGCGCGGCTTCGAACGAGCCGGGGTACTGCCCGCGCAGACCGGTGAGCAGCGGGGGATAGTTGGCGCTTCCGGCGGGTGCGGCAGGCGCGGCCATGCCTTGCGCCAGCGCGGTCGGCCCCGCACCGAGCGCGGCTGCGGTTACCGCCATGCCGCCGATGAAATTGCGCCGCGCGATGGGGAGGTCGAGGCCCAGTTCCCGATCAGACCATTCCGCCATCGCTTGTCTCCCCGTTTGCCCGCTGCCCGCGTTCCCGTTAGACCTCTTGTTCAAGACCTGATGGCATTTCGCAAGTCAGCAATTGCAGGGGGAGAATGCCGATGACACGCCGATGGACTGCCATGGTTCTGGCTGCTTTGGGTGCGCTGGCCGCGCCCGCCGCCGCGCAGACTGCCGAGACGTGCAAAGCGGACCCGAAGTTCCGCGAGCAGGATTTCACGCTGGGCAGTTGGGATGTGTACACTGGCGAGAAGAAGACCGACGCGGTGACGATGGCGCTGATCCTCAACGATTGCGTGATCGAAGAAACGTGGAAGCGCGCCGATGGCCGCCCCACCGGCAACGGCATCGGCCTGTTCAACTATTCGCGTCTGCTGGGATCGTGGGGCTACACTTGGGCGACCGATGACGGCGCGGCGACCAGCTTTCGCGGCCATCTCGTGAAGCCGGGCGAGATGCTCTATATTACCGAAAAGCCGCTCCCCGGCGGCAAAGTGCGGTTGCGCCACTGGACGCTCACTGCAATGCCCGACGGCTCGATCCGCGAACTCGCCATCGGCACTGAAGACGGCGGCGCAACGTGGACGACCGACTACGAACTGAAGTGGGTGAAGCGGAAGTAACCGCGCCTCAGGGCTTGCTCACAAACGGCAGCGGCGCACCTGCTCCGGCATCGAAGGCCTTCCAGTCCTGCCCGAGCGCGGAAAGCGCGCTGGCGGCAATCTGGTTCTGGCCGAGGCAGCCGCTCCCCTGCGCCGCAGGATGGACCGCAGGGCCCAGAGCGGCGAGCCAGATTTGTTCGGAGCCGGGAAAGCCCGCCGGGTCCGCAATGGTGAAGCCATGGGGATCGAGCCGGACCGCTTCCGCGCTGCCGTGTTCGGTCCACGCCGCGCCGGTCTTGGCCCCCCGGCCATGGTCCGTGGTGACGATCAAGGTGGTCTTGCCGCGATAGACCGGATCGGCCTGCGCCATGCGCCACAGCTCGGCGATGAAGTCGTCATCGCGGTTCATTGCACCGAGATAGGCATCGTAGCGGCCCATATGCGCAAACTCGTCGGTATCGCCGAGGCCGACATACAGCACGCGCGGCTTCTTTTCGCGCAAGGCATCGAGCGCGAAACGCATGGTCAGCGTCTCGGTCGGGTAGCGCGTCCCGAAGCCCGGATTGACCGGCAGCCCGCTGCGCTGCGTGTTGAAGATATAGGCGAACACGTCCCAGTTGCCGAAGGCGAGCACCTGCCCGGCAAAACCGGGGCGATGGTTCAGCCATTCGAGGAACGTTATGTTGCGGTTCCAGATCTTGTCGTTGCTGGTGATCGCGGGATCGGGGCGGCCGGTGAGGATCTCGTTGTAGCCGGGGTAGGAGAACCACATCGGGTTGGTGACCGCCATGCACTGGCCCACATCGCGGTTGCCGGTGAGCACACCGCCCTGCGCGGGCAGGCTGTGGAGGAAGGGCATCACATCGGGGCCGGTCTTCCACGATTTTTCCACCGCCTCGGTCATGTCCGGATCGGTAAAATGCGGGTCGGCCACCAAGGCCGGATCGGGCCCGCGAAACAGCTCCTGCCAGCGCGTCCCGTCCATCGTGACGAGGATCAGGCGCTGGTCGTCAGCGGGCTGATCCGTGGCCGCCTGCGCCGCTGCCAGCGAGGGGACCAGAAGCAGCAGCAGGGCAAGCAGGAACGGGCGCATGGCAGGCCTTCCGGTCAGAATTTGTGGCCCACGCGCAGGCTGACGAAGCGCGGGCGCAGCGGATAGATCACGATCGAGTCCGGTCCACAGATCGAAATCGTGCAGGTCGAGGTGCGGTTCTGCTCGGCACGGGTGTCGAACACATTCTCGAGCGAGAGCGAGGCCGACCAGTCATCGCGCGCAATCCCGGTCGAAATATCGAACGTGGTATAGGGCCGCTGCGTGCCGATGGCGGCGGCCTCGGACACGTCGAGCGAGGGCGAGACCGAGCTCAGGTGCGAAAGCGTCGCCTGCAGGAACAGGTCCGCGTCGCCCGCGCTGAAATCATACCGCGCGTTGGCCGCGATCTTGAAGCGCGGCGAACCGGCAAAACGCGTGCCCGCCGGGGCGCGCGTCTTGACCGCCGAGGTCAGCTTGGCCTCGACCAAAGTGCCGGAAGCCTGCAGCGAAAAGCCCTTCATCGGCGTCAACGTGAGATCGGCCTCGATGCCTTTGGACTGCGCGCGGCCCGCGTTGATGATATCGGTGATGCCGTTCTGGTTGCTGGTGACCGCGAACTGCGCCTGCGTGAGCTTCTCAAGGAAGATCGCGCCGTTGAAGCGCACTTTGCCTTTGGCCCAAGTGGTCTTCCAACCGACCTCGTAATTCGAGAGCTTTTCGGCGGCATAAGGCGGCGCGGCCGGGCGGCGGTTGATCCCGCCGGGGCGAAAACCGGTCGACCACGTGGCGTAGACCAGCTTGTTCGGGGCGAATTTCCAGCTGAGGTTGAGCTTGTGGCGCAGCCCCTCGCCTTTGGCATTGGTGTTGATGTTGTCGCAGGGCCGCTGGGTGCCGTATGCCCCGATCGTCGCGGGGAAACACAGCGCCTCACCCGCGCCCGAGCGCGTGGCGTTGAAGCCGAAGAAGCCCACCACGTCGTTGTTGAACTTGTAGGCGCGCAGCCCCGCCGTCAGCGTAAGCGTCGGCACGATGTCGAACGCGGCCTCGGCAAAGGCGGCATAATCGCGGTCGGTGCGGTACTGGATATTGGCGTAGTTGACCCCGGGCAGCCCGGTGACCGACTGGCTGTCCGCCAGCCCCGGCACGATATAGAGATTGCGCCAGTTGTTGGTCTGGCGCTGGTAAAACAGCCCCGCCACCAGCCGCAGCCGGTCGCTGGACGGCGAGGCGATGCGCAGCTCGTGGCTCTGCTTGGTGAAATGCTCGGACTGGGTAACGAGCTGTGCGGGGTTGATCAGCTTGCCCGCGTTGTCGAAGAAATTGTTGCCGAAATTGTCCGGCGTGCTGGCGTAGTAGGTGTCATACAGGAAGGCGTAGTCGCTGTAATCCGAGGTATATTCGGCAGTGCGCTCGAAATAGGCGCCCGAGTAGGTCAGATCGAACGTGCCGATCTTGCCCTCGATCGCCAGCGCCGCCTGCCCCCAGCGATCCTTCTGGTTTTCGGGGAAATAGCGCGAAATCTTGAGATCGCCTTGCGACGGCTTGAAGCCGAAGTAGCCGTGCGACGTTTCCTCCTGCCCCATCGCGCTCAGCGTCGCGGTCCAGTTGTCGTCCAGCTCGACCTTGAGCGCCGCGCGCCCGCCATAGGTATCGACCGAGTTCTGGTCCGCCCCGGCAAGCGCGCGGTTGTCGCGCACGATGCCCGAGGTGGGATAGCGCTCCTTTGGCCCGCGCACATTGTCGATATAGCCGCCATCGTGCTGGTAAAAGCCGACCAGCCGCAGCGCGGCATGGCTGGACAGCGGCAAGTTGAGATAGCCTTCGGCGATGCCGCCCGGCTTGCCATGCGCGACGGCGGTGGCGGTGAGATCGACCGAGCCTGAAAATTTGCCGATTTCGGGCTTGTTGGTGATCATGCGGACGGTGCCCGCTTCGCTGCTCGCGCCATAGAGCGTGCCCTGCGGCCCGGCCAGCGCTTCGACCCGCGCGAAATCATAGACGTGCACATCGACGTTCGAACCGATCGTGGTGACCGGCTGCTCATCGAGATAGATGCCGACGGTGGGCAGCGAGCCGGTCGAAAGGCGGTTGCCGTTGCTCAGGCCGCGAAAGAACACTTCGGCCTGACCGGGGCCATAGCTGGTGAACGACAGGCTGGGCAGAAGCTTGGCGTAATCGTTGAAATTGCGCACGCTGTGCTGCTCGAGCGTGCGCGTATCGAAGGCCTGGATCGAAAGCGGCACGTTCTGCAGCTTTTCCGAACGCTTCTGCGCGGTGACGACGATCTCGCCGGGGGCAACGTCGGTGGTGGACTGCGGCGCGGCGTCTTGCGCATGGAGCGGCGCGGCGAACGCCAGTACCGAGAGACTGATCCCGGAGCCCCAGGCCTTTGCCCAGACCTTTGTATTGCCCATTGCGCTCATTGCCCTCGCTTCATGTCAGCCCCTTTTCTAGGTAGCGGCAATGACGCGGTGATTACAGCGCTGTTTCAGGCTCCCCCGCGGCACTGCGCTCTGCCGCCGCATCTCCGGCCATTGCGACCGTTGCACCCGCCCTGCTGCCCCTGATGACACCGCGCCCCCGCGCTGCTAACGGCGGGGGATGACTGACCTCTCGTTGATCCGTAACTTTAGCATCATCGCTCATATCGACCATGGCAAGTCGACGCTCGCCGACCGGCTGATCCAGTACACCGGCGGCCTCTCGGCGCGCGAGATGAGCGAGCAAGTCCTTGATAACATGGACATTGAGCGCGAACGCGGGAT
>CAIKKO010000571.1 GCA_903828025.1 uncultured Sphingomonadales bacterium | reverse complement strand
GTCGTGATAGAATCCATGGCAAGTTCCTCTCCGTTGAAGGAACTCCACCGTCGCAGGGCAACGACGCCCCGCTAAAGCCTCACCAATACTACGCTATGTCACCCCAAGCGACTCTCCCGCGAAGCGGGTTCGTGCTCTGGTCGGCTGCGGCCATCGCCCCACCGGCACCGCGTTTCGGCTTTTGACCGCAGGTTGCGCGTTCCGTGCAGCTGCCCACTGGCCTTGCGCCAAATTGCCATGCTAAAGGCCGCGGCACATGGCGAATGATCCGAACATGCCCGACTTTGGCCCCGGTCCTGACGGCGCGGCGACCCGCTGGCGCATCCGCCGCGATGCGGCCGGGCTGTGGCAGCGCGCGGCAAACCTGTGGCGCGCGCAGAAATGGGTGCGGCTTGCGGCTTATGCGCTGGGCGTGCTGGCGGTGCTCTATGCGATTGTCTGGGTCACGGTCATTCGCGGGCTGCCTTCGGCGGACAAGCTGCTGACCTATCAGCCGCCGCTGCCGACGATGGTGCGCGGCAACGATGGCGAGATCGTATCGAGCTATGCGCGCGAGCGGCGCGTGCAGCTGCGCTATGTCGATTTTCCCGATCCGCTGATCCACGCGTTCCTTTCGGCGGAGGACAAATCGTTCTTCACCCATGGCGGGGTCGATTTGACCGGGCTGGTCGGCGCGGCGATTGACTATACCTCCAAGCTTGGCTCGGGCGCGCGCTCGCGCGGGGGATCGACCATCACGCAGCAGGTCGCCAAGAACATCCTGCTCGGCAACGAATATTCGTTCACGCGCAAGTTCAAGGAGATGATCCTCGCGCGGCGCATCGAAAGCGTGCTGACCAAGCAGCAGATCCTCGAGCTTTACCTCAACGAGATCCCGCTGGGCCGCCAGAGCTTTGGCGTGCAGGCCGCCGCGCGCGCCTATTTCGACAAGGACGTGGGCGATTTGAAGCTGCACGAATTTGCCTTCCTCGCGATTCTGCCCAAGGCGCCGGAAAAATATGGCCGCGCGGTGTTTGCGGGCGAGGCGCGGGCGCGGCGCAGCTATGTGCTCGATCAGATGGTCAAGAACGGCTGGGCAACGGCGGCGCAGGCAGCCGAAGCCAAGGCGCAGCCGCTCGGGCTGGTGCAGCGCCGCGCGGACAATTACACGGCGGACGCGGGCTATTTCCTTGAGGAAGTGCGCCGCCAGCTGATCGACAAGTTTGGCGAGAATGCCGACAGCGGGCCCAACAGTGTCTATGCGGGCGGGCTGTGGGTGCGCACCTCGCTCGATACCGAACTGCAGACGGCGGCGCAAACGGCGCTGCGCGCGGGGCTGATGCGCTATAGCGCGGGGCACGCATGGAGCGGGCCGATTGCGCGGATCGACGCGGCGGCGAACTGGCAGAGCCAGCTCATCACCAGCAATATCGCGATCCACTATGCCGATTGGCGCGTGGGCGTGGTGCTGGGCAAGAGCGGGTCCGCTGGCCAGATCGGCTTTGCCGATGGCGGCACGGGGCCGCTCTATGCGATGCCGGCGGCGATGAAAGTGGGCGATGTGATCGCCGCTGCGCCCTCGGGCGGCGGCTGGACGGTGCGCACGGTGCCCGAGGTTTCGGGCGGCATGGTGGTGGAAGAACCGCAAAGCGGGCGCGTGCTGGCGATGCAGGGCGGGTTCGACGCGCGGCTCGGCTCGTTCAACCGCGCCACGCAGGCCAACCGGCAGCCCGGCTCGACAATCAAGCCGTTCGTCTATGCCACCGCGCTCGACAACGGGATGACCCCGGCCTCGATGGTGCTCGATGGCACGTTCTGCGTCTATCAGGGGGCGGCGCTGGGCCAGAAGTGCTTCCGCAACTTCGGCGGGGAAGGCGGCTCGGGCAGCCACACCATGCGCTGGGGCCTTGAGCAATCGCGCAACCTGATGACCGTGCGCATCGCCAACGATACCGGCATGGACAAAGTGGTGCGCACGATCAAGGCGGTCGGCATCGGCGAGTATCAGCCCTATCTGGCGATGGCGCTGGGCGCGGGCGACACCACCGCCGCGCGCATGGCCAATGCCTATGCCGCGCTGGCCAATCAGGGCCGCCAGCATCCGCAGACGCTGGTCGACTATGTCGAGGATCGCAATGGCAAGGTGATCTGGCGCGCCGACGAGCGGCCCTGCGAAGGCTGCAAGATGGCCGAGTGGGACGGCAAGTCGATGCCGCGCATCCGCGAGGCGGGTCAGGAAGTGATGGACCCGCGCACCGCGTTCCAGGTCGAACACATGCTCGAAGGCGTGGTCACGCGCGGCACCGCGGTGATCCTGCGCGACATCGACTTGCCGCTGTTCGGCAAGACCGGCACCACCTCGGGACCGACCAACGTGTGGTTCGTGGGCGGCACGCCCGAACTCATTGCGGGCGTCTATATCGGCTTTGACCAGCCGCGCAGCCTGGGCGGCTATGCCCAGGGCGGCCGCATCGCC
>CAIKKO010000570.1 GCA_903828025.1 uncultured Sphingomonadales bacterium | reverse complement strand
GCCAATTCGATGAACTGCCTGACCGAAGCGCTCGGCCTTTCGCTGCCCGGCAACGGTTCGGTGCTGGCGACCCATTCGGACCGCGAGCAACTGTTCCTCGAAGCAGGCCGACGGGTGGTCGACTTGTGCAAGCGCTACTATGTCGAGGACGACGCAAGCGTCCTGCCGCGCAATATCGCCAGTTTCGGCGCGTTCGAAAACGCCATGAGCCTCGATATCGCGATGGGCGGCTCGACCAACACCGTGCTCCATCTGCTTGCCGCCGCGCATGAGGCGGGGGTTGATTTCACCATGGCCGATATCGACCGCCTCTCGCGCTGCGTGCCGTGCCTTTCGAAGGTCGCGCCGGCCAAGTCCGACGTGCACATGGAAGACGTCCACCGCGCGGGCGGCATCATGGCGATCCTCGGCGAACTGGAGCGCGCCGGACTGCTCAACACCGATCTGCCCACGGTGCATAGCCCCACGCTGGCTGATGGCATCGCCAAGTGGGATATCGCGCGCAGCAACAATCCCGAGGTGCAGGAATTCTTCCGCGCCGCGCCCGGCGGGGTGCCCTCGCAGACCGCGTTCAGCCAGTCGCGCCGCTGGAAAGAACTCGATCTCGACCGCGAGAAGGGCGTGATCCGTTCGGCCGAGCATGCCTTCAGCAAGGATGGCGGGCTCGCGGTGCTTTCGGGCAATCTCGCCAAGGATGGCTGCATCGTGAAGACCGCAGGCGTGGACGACAAGATCCTCGTGTTCAGCGGTCCGGCCAAAGTCTATGAGAGCCAGGACGCGGCGGTGACGGCAATCCTTACCGGGCAGGTTGTCGCGGGTGACGTCGTGGTGATCCGCTACGAAGGCCCGCGCGGCGGCCCGGGGATGCAGGAAATGCTCTATCCCACGAGCTACCTCAAATCGAAGGGCCTCGGCGCGGCCTGCGCGCTGGTGACGGACGGGCGTTTCTCGGGCGGCACGTCGGGCCTCTCAATTGGCCATGTCTCGCCCGAGGCGGCTGAGGGCGGCACTATTGGGCTTGTCGAGAACGGTGATCTCATCGAGATCAACATCCCGCAGCGCTCGATCCATCTGGCGGTCGACGATGCGGTGCTGGCGGAACGCCGCAAGGCCGCCGAAGCACAGGGCTGGCAGCCCGCCAAGCCGCGCCCGCGCAAGGTCAGCCTTGCACTGCAGGCTTATGCCATGATGACCACCAGCGCCGCGCGCGGTGCGGTGCGCGATCTCACCGGCTTGACTCGCCGCGCCGACCCCACGGATGCCTGACACCCGCCTCGCGCAAGTGCTTGACGTCGCGGCGATGCGCGCAGCCGAAGCCGCGCTGGTGGACGCGGGCACCAGTGTCGAGGCGCTGATGGAGCTGGCCGGTCGCGCGGTGGGCGAATGGGCGCGGCGGCTTGCGGCGGGCCGTTCGGTTACGGTGCTGTGCGGCCCCGGCAACAACGGCGGCGATGGCTATGTCGCGGCGCGGCACCTGCTGGAACATGGCGTGCCAGTCACGGTGGTGGCCGCGCGCGAACCGGCCACACCAGCGGCGCGCAACGCCCGCGCGCTCTATGTCGGTCCCGTTGTTGGCCCGGAAGCGTTTCCGCACGGCGACGTTCTGGTCGATTGCCTGTTTGGCAGCGGCCTCACGCGGCCTTTGCCCGATGATCTGTTCTTCCTGCTCAGCGCGCTGGCCGAGGAGCACCCCTTGCGCATCGCGGTCGATTTGCCGAGCGGGATCGAAGCGGACAGCGGGGCCTGCCTCAACCGGGGCTTGCCGACTTTCGATCTGACCCTTGCGCTCGGCGCTTGGAAACACGCGCACTGGACCATGCCCGCTGCGCCGCGCATGGGCGCGTTGCGGCTTGTCGATATCGGCGTCGCGGCGATGCCGGGCGCGGTGCAATTACTCGGCAAACCGCAGATCGCAGAGCCGTCGGCGGACGCCCACAAGTATCGGCGGGGCATGCTCGCCATAGTCGGAGGCCAAATGCCCGGCGCAAGCCTGTTGGCAGCGGACGCGGCGCAGCGGGCCGGAGCGGGCTATGTGAAGCTGCTC
>CAIKKO010000569.1 GCA_903828025.1 uncultured Sphingomonadales bacterium | reverse complement strand
CCGCTGACGGGCGATCAAGTCCACTAAAGCCCTCTCCCCTTCAGGGGAGAGGGTTGGGAGAGGGGAACATGCGCCGCCCCCTCTCAACTCCGGCTAGGCACTCCGTGCCAAGCCTTCGTATCTCTCCCCTGAAGGGGAGAGAGCAAAGCTACTTCCCCGTCCCAACCCCGTTGCGATCGAGAAAGCGGAACATCGTTTCATAGAGATGCTTGCTCACCTTCGGCCCGCTGATGCGGTGGGTGTAGCCGGGGTAGAGCATCATCTCGAACGGCACCGCCTCGGCCTGCAGCTTGGCGATCAGCGCGGTGGAATTTTCGAACACCACGTTGTCATCGGCCATGCCGTGGACGAGCAGCAGCGGATCGCTGATCTTGCCCGTATCGGCCAGCGCGTTGGAGCCCTCGTAGACTTTGGGCTCCTTGTTCGGATCGCCGAGGTAGCGCTCGGTATAGTGCGTGTCATAGAGCTGCCAGCGCGTGACGGGCGCGACCGCGATGCCCGCCGCCCATTCGCCCGGATGCGCCTCGAGCATCTTGATCGTCATGTAGCCGCCATAGGACCAGCCGAACGTGCTGACGCGCTTGGGATCGACAAACGGCAGGCCCTTCACATAGCGCGCCCCGGCCAGCTGGTCCTCGACCTCGACCGAGCCCATCGCGCGGGCAATCGCGGTTTCGAAAGCCACGCCGCGGTTGTCCGAACCCCGGCCGTCGATGGCGAAGTAGATATAGCCCTTGTCCACGATGGCTTGCGCGAGCGCGCCCTGCCAGCCCTTGCTCACCACTTGCGCGTGCGGTCCGCCGTAGTGGTACGAGAACACGGGATAGCGCTTGCCCGGCTCCAGCGGCGGGGTGATCATCATCCAGTGCAGCGGGGTGCCGTCTGCCGCCGGGATCGTGCCGAATTCGGCCGGGCGGTGGCTGGCCAGATGCGGCGCATAAGGATGCGCGCCCTCCACGCGGTTTTCCTCGATCCACGCGAGGCGCTCGCCCTTGGCGTCGGCCAGATAGGACTGCGGCGGTTGGCGGTCAGCGCTGCGCGTGACGACGAGCGTCTGGCCCTTGCGGTCCATTGCGGCAGCGTTGGTGAAGGCCAGATCGGTCAGCCGCTCGATCTTGTCGGGCGCTTTCAGATCGAGCGCATAGACCTGGCCTGCCAGCACATCATCGCGCGTACCCGCAAACGTCACGCGCCCGGCCTTCTCGTCAACGCCGAGCAGATCGGTGACGACCCACGGCCCCTTGGTCAGCTGCTTAAACTGGCCGGCCTTGTAGTGGTAGAGGTGCCGGAACCCATCGCGCTCCGAGCTCCAGATCAGGCTGCCGTCACTGAGAAAGCGGTAGGCATCGGAGAGGTTGATCCAGCTGCCCTTGGCCGCCGTCTCGGTGAAGAGCACCTCGGCCTTGCCGGTTGCCGGATCGACGCTGAGCATGTCGAGCCGGGTCTGCGCGCGGTTCTCGCGCTGGACATACAGCGTCTTGCCATCGGGCGCCCAATCGACGCGCGCGAGGTAGATGTCCTTGTCCGGCCCCAGATCGACCTCGACCTTGCTGTGCCCGTCCGCGCCGATCACCCAGAGCGAAACCACCACATTGGGGCTGCCCGCCACGGGGTAGCGCTGCTCGAACGTCTTGGTGCCTTCGGCGCCGATGGCCGCGCGCGTGACCGTGCCGACCGGGGCCTCGTCGAACCGCTCGACCGCGAGGCGGCTGTCATCCGGTGCCCACCAGAACCCCTTGAAGCGGCTCATTTCCTCTTGTGCAACGAACTCGGCCTCGCCCCAATGGACGGTGGCGGAGGCTTCCTCGGGCGTCACGGGTTGCGGCAGGCTGGTCCCGTCAACCGGGCCGACAAACACCCGCTGATCGCGCACGAACGCGATGCGCGTGCCCTTCGGGCTGAGCGAGGGATCAAGTTCGCCGCCCTTGGTGCCCGCGATCTTGCGCACGGTACCATCGAGGCCTGCGAGGAACAGATCGCCATCAATCGGCACCAGCACGGCCTTGCTATCCGGCGACCACTGGTACTCGACAATGCCCTTGAGATCGCCAATCCGCTGGCGCTCGCGCTGCATCTTTTCCGCCTCGGACAGCACGCGGCCCGAGGAAAGCTTGAGCGAATCCACCAGCATCCGCCAGCTTCCGGCCTTGCGGTCGAAGCCCCAGAGGTCATAGCGCTCGCGGTCGTCAGGCCGGCCCCGCAGCACCGTGACAAACCGGCCATCGGGCGAAAGCTTGACCCCGCGTGGCACCGGGCCGGCCAGGCTGGGGCTGGCGAAGACGCGCTCGAGCGTGAGCGCGGTGTCGGCTTGCGGTGCGGTCACGGGCTTGTCCTTGGGCTGTGCGGCGAGAACGGGGGCGGCAACGAGCATCGCGCTCGCGGCGAGCAGTGTGGTCAGCAATCGCATGGATCGGCCCTCGAAGTTGGCGCAAAACCGAAACGAGGCGCCCCGGCGTGGTTGCCAGGGCGCCTCTAGAAGCACGTTGCGGTGCCCGTGGGCAGGAGGCTCTCGCCCGTCCCTGGATCAGCTTTCCGCAGTGGTCGTGCGGT
>CAIKKO010000568.1 GCA_903828025.1 uncultured Sphingomonadales bacterium | reverse complement strand
TATACGAGAATGGCCTCGATGGCACCCGTTACCGCGTCCATTTCCGCCATGCCGTCGACACGGCTGACAATGCCGCGCGCATCATAGATCGGCAGGATCGGCGCGGTCTTGGCGCGATATTCGGCCATGCGCGTGCGCACGGTTTCCTCGTTGTCGTCAGGCCGCCGCTTGAACGTATCGCCGCCGCACTTGTCGCAAATGCCGTCGACCGCAGGCTTCTCGAACCGGTCGTGATAACCTTTGCCGCACGTCGCGCAGGTGTAGCGGCCGGTAATACGCTCAACGAGGGCGTCCTCGTCGACCTCCAGCTCAATCACATGATCGAGCGCACGGCCGCGCGAAGCCAGAATGGCATCGAGCGATTCCGCCTGCGGTGCGGTGCGCGGATAGCCGTCGAAAATCGCGCCCATGTCAGCGGGCATGGCATCAAGCTCGTCACCGATCAGCGCCGAGACGATTGCGTCCGAGACCAGCTCGCCCGCTTCCATCACGGCCTTGGCCTTGAGGCCAACCGGTGTCCCGGCTTTGACCGCCGCGCGCAGCATGTCGCCCGTCGAGAGCTGCTTCATGCCGTGTCGCTCGACCAGCCGCTGTGCCTGGGTACCCTTGCCCGCCCCCGGCGGCCCCAACAGGATGATATTCACGCCCGCAATCCCCTCTTTACCGCTCGCTGGCTGCCCGTTTCGCCGGGACAAGGCTCAGCGCATGCGGCCCTTCAGCTTGGCCTTCTTGATCAGGTCGCCATACTGGTGCGCCAGCAGGTGCGACTGGATCTGGGTGATGGTGTCCACCGTCACATTGACCACGATCAACAAGCTGGTGCCGCCGAAGAACAGCGAACCCATGCCGGTTTCGGCCATGATCCATTCGGGCACCACGCAGACCACCGTGATATAGGCAGCGCCCAGCACCGTGATGCGCGTCAGCACATAGTCCAGATAATTGGCGGTGTTCTTGCCCGGACGGATGCCCGGAATGAAGCCGCCGTTGCGCTTGAGATTGTCAGCCGTCTCTTCCGGATTGAACACCACAGCGGTGTAGAAGAAGCTGAAGAAGATGATCCCGAGCGCATAGAGCACCATGTAGACCGGCTTGCCGTGGCCCAGATACTGGTTCAGCCCGACGATCACCTGCCCCATCGTGGAGTCCGGCGAAACCGAGCGCCCCGCGAACTGCGTAATGGTCAGCGGCAGCAGCAGCAGCGAGCTTGCGAAAATCGGCGGGATCACGCCCGCGGTGTTGAGCTTGAGCGGCAAGTGGCTGCGGTCCGCCGCCATCATGCCGCGCTGGGTCACGCGCTTGGGATACTGCACCAGCAGGCGGCGCGAGGCGCGCTCGAAAAAGCAGATGAAGATCACCACCGCCACGAGCAGCGCGAGCACGCCGACGATCATGAACGGGCTCAAGGCACCGGTGCGGCCCTGATCGAACAGGTTGCCGAAGAACTTCGGCATCTGCGCGACAATGCCGGCCATGATGATCAGCGAAATGCCGTTGCCGATGCCGCGGCTGGTGATCTGCTCGCCCAGCCAGAGCATGAACATGGTGCCGCCGATCAGGCTGATCACCGCACCGACGCGGAACATGTAGCCCGGATCAATCACCGCCTGCAGCCCGTTCGAGGCACCGAATGCCTCAAGCCCGGTCGCGAGGAACCAGCCCTGGATCGCAGTCAGGAACACCGCGCCGTAGCGGGTGTATTGGTTGAGCTTCTTGCGTCCGCTTTCGCCTTCCTTCTTCAGCGATGCGAGCGCCGGATGGAGCGAGGAGGCGAGCTGCACCACGATCGAGGCGGTGATATAGGGCATCACGCCAAGCGCGATCAGGCTCATGCGCTGCAGCGAGCCACCCGAAAACGCATTGAAGATATCGAGGATACCGCCCTGCGTCTTGTTGGCCAGCGTCTCGAGGATCAGCGGGTTGATGCCGGGCAGCGGCACGAAGCTCAGGAACCGGAACACGATCAGCGCACCGACCGTGAACCAGATGCGCGACTTGAGCTCGGTCGCTTTCGAGAAGTTGGCCAGATTGAGCGTGCTGGCGATGTTATCGGCGCGGGATGCCATTGTTGGGTTTCAAGCCTTGCTGATGGGCCAGCTGCGAATGGGTTCGCAGCGCCTCGTGGCTAGCCCATATAGGGAGGGTTCGCGAATGTCGAACCCCCTCTCGGAATTTGGCGCACACGCATGTCTTGCGGGAAGCGTCGGCACGGCCCTGCCGGAGCAGGCCGTGCCGCATGGCTTTAGCGGGCGGCCTTGGCCACCTTGTTGACTTCGCGGCGCGCAGTCTTTTTCTCATGCTCGCTGGGCACGGCCTCGGGCAGCGTGACCGAGCCGCCGAGCGCCTCGACCGCCGCACGGGCGCCCTTGCTCACGCCTTCGACCGCGAAGCTGGCAACCGTCGTGAGTTCACCCTTGGCGAGGAGGCGCACGCCGTCCTTGCCGCCGCGCGCGAGGCCAGCGGCCTTGAGTGCAGTGTGATCAATGGTGACGGATGCATCGAGCTTGCCGGCGTCGATCGCCTTCTGGATCATGCCGAGGTTCACTTCGGCGAAGTCCTTGGCGAAGATGTTGTTGAAGCCGCGCTTCGGGATGCGCATGTGAAGCGGCATCTGGCCGCCTTCGAAGCCGTTGACCGCAACGCCCGAACGCGCCTTGGCACCCTTCTGGCCGCGACCGGCGGTCTTGCCCTTGCCCGAGCCGATACCACGGCCGACACGCATGCGCCCCTTGCGGGCACCATCGTTGTCACGGATTTCATTGAGTTTCATGATTCTGCACTCGCTTTCGCTTTGAGTCGCGCTGATGGAAGCTGAGGCCCTTAGGCGAAGCGGCGGGGAATGTCACCCCCCAGTCCCGTGACTGTGTTCGAGACGCTCACGGACCTGTGCCTCTGCGAAGTGGAAATGGTTGAGGCGGTCCGGAAAAATGCTTGGCCGTCTGGAATAATTGCAGAGCTACTTGATCGCCCCGAGGCGCTTCAGCGCGTCGTTGATCATCGGATCGACTTTGGTCATTTTGCTATCGTACGTCTGGTACAATTGCAGCGCGACCTTGGTGTTGCCATTGACTTCGTAGCAGGCTCCGAGATTGAACAGCAGGTTCAATTGCGGTGTGTTGACACCGTTCCCGAGAGACTCGAAAATGCCGCAGGCCTTGTCGGCCCGGCCTGATTTCAGCTGCGCGACCGCATCCGACAATGTCGCTTGAGTGGGCTTGTCAAACTCGGGGAATTTCGCCTTGAACCCCACTTTGACTTTCATCGAGTGCGGCGAAATCTCGGCAACGATTGCCTTGGCTGCATCCAGCCGCATCGCGGTCAGAATGCTGTCGGTGGTGAGCGCCTGCTGCTCTTTCTTCTTGCCGATCCAGCCCGAAAAAATGTCTCCAAGCGAAGTCTTCTGGACCTGGCCGCCGCAGACGTCGGTCACGGAATCCTTTTTAAGCTGCCGTGTATAAACGATTTTCCCGGTTTCGACGCTGTATATCGTCGGTGTAACCGTGTAGCTACCTTCGTACTTAACGCAATCCACCGGGACAGTCTGGCAGGTGTTGTTGCTGCAGGACTGTGCGGCACCAACATACTTCTGCGAACCAACCGTCGCCGACACGATCGTTCCCCAGACAATGCCCTTGACACCAAGGCGCCCGCCCGCCGAGCGGACGTAGTTGGCATCGGCCAGCGCGCGGGACTTGCCCGGCGCAGCGCCACTCTCCTCCGTGCGGATATTGAACACAGGGTTCGTGCCGATCCGAAGCGCTTGCAACTCGCCCGCAATCGCTGCCGAAAAATTCCCCCCGTCCGGTCCGCGGAAAGGAATGACCCCCATTGAGGTCAACTTCATCACATCTTCATACGCGCCGGGCATACGCTGATCGAAGACATACTGGACTTGCTGCGCACGGACTTGCGCCGGCAAGCTCACCATGACCGCAAGGACAATCTGGCACTGCACGGCGCGGCGCATGGTCTTTGAGCTCATCATTCGTCGCCACTCTTCTCGATTTCGAGGGTTTTCATGATCGGCTGACCGTTCCGTTGGATAACCACTGAGGCACGTCCATCCTGCTCAAGGGCGCTGATAACCCCCGCCGGGTCAGACGCATTCACGCCGTTGAGTTTCAGAATTACGTCGCCAACATAAACTTTCTCGAAGAAGGGCGAAGTTGCGCCGACCCGCCCGACATACACGCCCCGTCCTGCCGTCTGTCCCTGCAAGATAAGGCCGAAACCCTGCGCCGTCGGTGTCGGCACGTTTGGCTGCTGGGCGGGAACAGGTGCCGGAGCAGGCTGCGCAATCACCTGCGGCTGAACCAGACCCAAGGCTTGCTGCCGACTGGGAGCGACCGGATTGGCAACGGGAGTGCCCGCGGCACCTTGTGCGCCGGTCGCAAAGGCCCAATCCGGCTCATCAATGATACCCTGCTGATCCGGGCGCTGGTCGATCCCGGAAAGCTGGCGCATCTGCTTCGATATCGACGAGGGCAGCGATGCCAATCGCATGCCCTGAACCGTGAGCGAGGCGGCAAGCGCCTGCGCGAACGGACTGTTGGCCGAACCGTTGCCATCATTCGCCTTGGTGCCAGGCTGGGTGGCCAGCAGCAACATGACATTCGGCGGCAGGTTGGCTTCCCGCGCCAGACCGCGCGACCCTGTAATCGAGCGTTGGCCGGTGCCCCAACCCGGCTCATTCGCAAACGGGTTGTCGCGGCAGGCATCAAGGATGACCAGACGCACCGTGCTCGCGCCGCTGACCGCACCAATGGCAAAACTGGAAGGGATTGCAGTGACATCGAGTTCGTCCGGCGTATCCGCGCGGACATCGGCAGGCAGCAGAAAGTTCCGGCCACCGACTTCAACACCATGGCCGGCATAGTAGATCACGGCCGCCTCTGCCCCCGCCGCAGTCCGCTTGAATGTAGTGATCGCCAGCGAGAGTTCAGCCCGACCGAGCTGCTTCGGTTGGGTGAGTTCGATGACATCAAACCCCACTTGGCGGAGGGCCTGCGCAACCCGCGCGGCATCCCGTGCGGGATTGGCGAGCGAAGGAACCGACTGATACTGCGAAATACCGATCACCAGAGCAACGCGCTTGTTGCCTTCCGCTTGCGCTGCCTGCGGCGAACAAAGCGCCAAAGCCACGAGGCACCCCAGAACCAAATCGGACAAGCGCCAGCACTGCTTCGCACAGCGCGCAATCGCGAACAGCGCATTCAAGAATTGACGCATCGCTTGCCCCTGGCAATTCCCGAACGGACCTCGGTTTGATCCGCTTTGCGCGCGCGATCTCCGAATCGGCTTTAACCATCGGCACTTTAACTGAGGCCAGCCCGTAATCCCAATAGGCCAGACCACCTTAATTGCACCGAACCCGGGGCGGATGCCCGGCCGCGGAGCCCCCTCGCCGCAGCCTCCGCCTGCACCGGGTTGGTCAGACCGGGTCGCTCGGCCTCGCCACCGCTCAATCAAACAAAAAAGGCCCCGGCATTGCTGCCGGGGCCTTTTTGAAATCACACCAGCGTGCGCGGTCAGTCGATCACTTCGACCATATGCGGCAGCTTGGCGATAGCGCCACGCACTTCCGCAGTATCCTGCAATTCGACCACCCGATGCATCTTGCCCAGGCCCAGCCCGATGAGGATCTGCTTCTGGTGCTCCGGACGACGGATCGGGGAGCCGATCTGCTTGATCTTGATGGTTGCCATGATGCTTACTCCACAATCGCTTCGGCGGCGGCTTCAGCCTCCACCGGGCTGACCGCACCGCTGCGGCCGAGCAGGTCGGCAATCTTCTTGCCGCGGCGCTGCGAGACCGACTTCGGCGAAGTCTGTTCGGTCAGCGCATCGAACGTCGCGCGGATCATGTTATAGGGGTTGGACGAGCCGACCGACTTGGTCACCACGTCGGCCACACCGAGGCTTTCGAACACGGCGCGCATCGGGCCACCCGCGATGATCCCGGTACCGGCCGGGGCCGAACGCAGGTTCACCTTGCCCGCACCGAACCGGCCCTTGCCGTCGTGGTGCAGGGTGCGGCCTTCCTTGAGCGGAATGCGCACCATGGTCTTCTTGGCCGAAGCCGTTGCCTTGGTGATTGCCTCGGGCACTTCGCGAGCCTTGCCGTGGCCGAAGCCGACGCGGCCCTTGCCATCACCGACCACAACGAGCGCCGCAAAACCGAAGCGCTTGCCGCCCTTGACGGTCTTGGACACGCGGTTGATGTGCACCAGCTTTTCGATCAGCTCTTCGCCGCCGTCATCGTCGCGGCCGCCACGGCCACCACGATCGTCACGGCGGCCACGGCCACCACGATCGCCGCCGGGGCCACCGCCACGGTCGTTGCCACCACGGCCACGGCCGCGATCGCCACGAGGAGCGCCGCGACCTTCGCGCGGAGCGTCGGTGCCGGCTGCGTCGGCAACAGGAGCGCCGTCGAGAGTGATATCATCAGCCATCGTTTAGAACTCCAGCCCGTGTTCGCGGGCAGCATCGGCCAGCGCCTTGACGCGGCCGTGGAACAGGAAGCCGCCGCGATCGAACACGACAGTGGTGATGCCAGCAGCCTTGGCGCGTTCGGCAATATCCTTGCCCACCTGCGCGGCGGCATCAATATTGGCGCCGATCTGGCCCTTGACCAGCGTCGAGGCTGCGGCCAGCGTCTTGCCGGCGGCATCGTCGATGATCTGCGCGTAGATGTGACGGCCGGAACGGTGCACCGAAAGGCGCGGACGTCCACCGGAACGAGCCTTGAGCGCAGTACGGACGCGCTGGCGGCGGCGATCGAAGAGCGAGAGCTTGGGCATTACTTCTTCTTCCCTTCCTTGCGGAAGATGAACTCGCCGGCGTACTTGATACCCTTGCCCTTGTAAGGCTCGGGCTTGCGCCAGCGGCGGATCTCGGCGGCCACCTGGCCAACCTTCTGCTTGTCGATGCCGATGATCTGGACCGTGGTGTTATCCGGGGTCTTGATCTCGATCCCATCGGGGATCGCGAAATCGACATCATGGCTGTAGCCAAGCTGCAGCTTCAGGTTCTTGCCCTGCGAAGCCGCACGATAGCCGACGCCGGTGATGTTCAGGGTCTTGGTGTACCCTTCGGTCACCCCGGTCACGAGGTTGTCCACGAGCGTGCGCTGCATGCCCCAGAACGCCCGCGCGGCCTTGGTGTCGTTGGCCGGCTTCACGATGATCGTGCCAGCATCCAGCGTATAGCTGATTTCTTCACGCATGGTCAGGGTGAGAGTGCCCTTGGGGCCTTTCACGGTGATCACGCCGTTCGCGATATCCGCGGTGACGCCGCTGGGGATCGTCACCGGCTTCTTGCCGATGCGGCTCATCAGAACACCTCCGCGAGCACTTCGCCGCCGACGTTGGCCGCGCGTGCTTCGGCATCCGAAAGCACGCCCTTGGGCGTCGAGACGATGGTGATGCCAAGGCCGTTGCGAACGACCGGCAGTTCCTTGGAACCCGAATAAACGCGGCGACCGGGCTTGGAGACACGGGCGACGTGCTTGATGGCGGGCTGGCCTTCGAAATACTTGAGCTCGATGCGCAGCTGCGGGTGAGCGCCGGTGGCGTCCTCGCTGAAGCCGCGGATGTAACCCTCGCGCTGAAGAACCTCGAGCACATGGAGGCGAAGCTTGGACGCGGGCGAAATCACCGAGTCCTTCTTTGCCTGCTGGCCGTTGCGGATGCGGGTGAGCATATCACCCAGGGGATCGGTCAATGCCATCTTCTGATCCTTACCAGCTCGACTTGGTCACGCCGGGGATCATCCCCTTGTTGGCGAGATCGCGCAGCTCGATGCGGCACAGGCCGAACTTGCGGTAGTAGCCACGCGGGCGGCCGGTCGTGTTGCAACGGTTGCGCACCCGGGTCGGGTTCGCGTTGCGCGGAAGTTCAGCCATCTTGAGACGGGCGATGAGGCGCTCGGTTTCGTCGAGCTTCTCGTCGGCCGCAACAGCCTTGAGCGCGGCATACTTCGCCGCGTACTTCACAACGAGCTTCTTGCGCCGCTCGTTCTTGTTGATGGAACTCAGTTTCGCCATGGACTTAAGCTCTCTTCTTCAAAATGTGGGCGAACCTTGCGGCTCCAGCCCGGGGGTCCCTCAAGCGGCCTGCTGCTCTTCAGTGGCTTCGCGCGGGAACGGGAAACCGAACAGACGGAGCAGCTCGCGCGCTTCGTCGTCGGTCTTGGCGGTGGTGGTCACGATGATGTCCATGCCGCGGACCTTCTCGATCTGGTCGTAGCTGATCTCCGGGAAGATGATCTGCTCTTTGAGACCCATCGCGTAGTTGCCGCGCCCGTCGAAGCTCTTCGGGTTCAGCCCGCGAAAGTCGCGGATGCGGGGCATGGCGATCGTGACCAGGCGGTCGAGAAATTCGTACATGCGTTCGCGGCGCAGGGTGACCTTGCAACCGATCGGCATGCCTTCACGCAGCTTGAACTGCGCGATCGACTTCTTCGCCTTGGTGATCACCGGCTTCTGGCCCGCGATGAGTTCCATCTCGGCCGCAGCGGTGGTGACCTTCTTCTTGTCCTGGCTCGCCTCGCCCACGCCCATGTTGAGCGTGATCTTGGTGATCTTGGGGATCTCCATCGCGTTCGAATAGGCAAACTTCGCCATCATCGCAGCTGCGATTTCGGCGTCGTACTTGGTCTTCATCCGCGGGATGTAGGTTGCTGCATCAGACATCGATCGTCTCCCCGGACTTGACGGCCACGCGAACCTTCTTTCCGTCCATGGTTTCGAAACGCACACGCGTAGGCTTGCCATCCTTGCCTGCAAGGCCAACCTTCGAAATGTGCATCGGCGCCTCGCGGCGGTCGATGCCGCCCTGAGGGTTTTCCTGGGTCGGCTTGCGATGACGTGCGGCGATGTTAACGCCAGCAACAATCACCTTGTCGT
>CAIKKO010000567.1 GCA_903828025.1 uncultured Sphingomonadales bacterium | reverse complement strand
TCGGCAGCGAGAAGCGGATGAAACCGTAGCCGCCCATCTTGAGCAGCACACCCGCGAGGATCACCGAGCCAGCGGTCGGCGCCTGCACGTGCGCGTCGGGCAGCCAGGTGTGCGTCGGCCACATCGGCATCTTCACCGCAAAGCTGGCGAAGAACGCCAGCCACAGCCAGGGCTGCGCGGCGAGCGGGAAGTTGTAGGCCATCAGGGTCGGGATATCGGTCGTGCCCGCCTCGTTCGCCATCCACATCATCGCGATCAGCATCAAGACCGAGCCGAGCAGCGTGTAGAGGAAGAACTTGTAGCTGGCGTAAATGCGGTCCGCCCCGCCCCAGATGCCGATGATGAGGTACATCGGGATCAGCCCGGCCTCGAACATGATGTAGAACAGGAACAAGTCCTGCGCCGAGAAGACGCCGATCATCAGCGTCTCCATCACAAGGAAGTTGGCGTAATACTCGCCCGCGCGCTTCTCGATCGCGTTCCAGCTCGCGCCGATGCAGATCGGCATGAGGAACACCGTCAGCGCGATCAACAGTAGCGCGATGCCGTCGATGCCGAGCTTCCATTCAAATCCGGCGAACACCGCCGCGCGTTCCTGGAACTGCCACTGCGCGCCGCCGATGTCGTAATGCGCCCAGAGCACCGCGCCGAGCACGAGATCAATCAAGGTCGCCGCCAGCGCGATCACGCGCGCCTGCTCGCGGTTGGCCATGAGGCAGGCCACCGCGCCGACCAGCGGCACGAGCAGCATCAGGGAAAGGATGTGAGAACCGCTGCTCATCGTGCAATCACCCAGCTGACCGCGCCGACAAGGCCGACGAGCATGACCAGCGCATAGCTGTTGAGATATCCGGACTGGAACCGCACGGCGATCTTGCTGCTCCGTGCCACGACCCAGGCCGCGCCGTTCGGGCCGAACCGGTCGATGATGCCGATATCGCCCTGCTTCCAGAGCACCCGGCCCAGCGCCATCGCGGGCCGGACGAAGACCATGTCGTAGAGCTCGTCGAAGTACCACTTGTTCAGCAGGAACCGGTAAAGTACCTCGAACTGGCCGACGAAGGCCGCCGGGAAGCCGGGGTTCACGATATAGGCATAGTAGGCGATGGCGAGGCCGGTGGCCATCACGCCGAACGGCGCCCACTTCACCCACAGCGGCACACCGTGCATCGCGTGGATCAGGTGCTCGCTGAACGCGACGCTGCCCTTCCAGAATTCACCCGTGCCCTCGCTGACGAACGCGCCGTGGAACACGAACCCGGCCAGCACTGCGCCGATCGACAGCAGCCCCAGCGGGATGAGCATCGAAAGCGGGCTTTCGTGCGGGTGATACCCGGCGGTGCCGTCGTGGCTGTGCGCATGCCCGTGGTCATCATGCCCATGCGCATGATCCCCATGCCCGTGCGCATCGTGCCCATGGGAATCGTGAACCGCGTGCTGGATATGCTCGGACTGGTCCCAGCGCGGCTTGCCCCAGAAGGTCAGGAACATCAGCCGCCACGAATAGAAGCTCGTCAGCAGCGCGGCGAAAACGCCCACGAAGAACGCCGTCGTCGAAAGCTCGGTCCCGCGTGCAAACGCCGCCTCAAGGATCGCGTCCTTCGAATAGAACCCGGCAAACCCCGCCACATCGACAATCCCGACCCCGGTGATCGCCAAAGTGCCCGCCATCATCGCCCAGAACGTGAGCGGGATGTGCTTCCGAAGGCCGCCGTAATAGCGCATGTCCTGCTCGTGGTGCATCGCATGGATGACCGAGCCCGCGCCAAGGAACAGCAGCGCCTTGAAGAAGGCGTGCGTGAACAAGTGGAACATCGCCGCACCCGGCGCGCCCACGCCCGCCGCAATAAACATGTAGCCCAGCTGCGAACACGTCGAATAGGCGATCACGCGCTTGATATCGGTCTGCGTCGTGCCCACCGTCGCGGCAAAAAAGCACGTCGCCGCGCCGACAGCGGTCACGAACGCCATCGCCGCCGGGCTGGTTTCGAACATCGGCGAAAGGCGGCAGACCATGAACACGCCCGCCGTCACCATCGTCGCCGCGTGGATCAGCGCCGAAACCGGGGTCGGGCCTTCCATCGCGTCGGGGAGCCAG
>CAIKKO010000566.1 GCA_903828025.1 uncultured Sphingomonadales bacterium | reverse complement strand
CCATCGCCATCGGCGCGGTCTATTCCGGTGCCGCCGCCACGCAACCCGCGTTCGCTCACATGGATGCCTATCTGCGATCCTTGCGCCAGCAGGTTCGCCGCATCCTGACCGAGCACGGCATTGGCGAGACCAAGGCCATCCGCGAGAGGGTCGAAGAGTTTGCCATCCACGCCTATGGGGCCGGGGCCTGATGCCCACGATCCAGATTGGCCGGGCCGAGATCGCCTATGAACTTCGCCGCAGCGCGACAGCCGCCGAGCGGCGCATCACCGTCACGCCCGGCCATGTCGAAGTGATGGCCCTGACCACCGATGGCGACGACGACATCGCAGGCTTCCTCGACCGCAAGCGCCAGTGGCTGTTCAACACCATGCGCGACATGGAGCGCATCACCGCCAGCCGCCATGCCGTGCCCCGGTTCATGACCGGCTCGAAGATACCCTACCGGGGCCGGAACATGTCGCTGACCGTCCGCCGCACCGACGCCGAGCGGGCGACCGTGACCTATCGCAACGGCTTCATTGTCGATCTGCCGCACTGGACCGGCGACGACCCTGACCAGCTTGTCGCCAGCGAGTTGAAGCACTGGCTCAAACAGCGCGCCCGGCGCGACGTGAACGAGATCGCCGCAGCCATCGGCAAGAAGCACGGCCCGACGCCCCGCTCCATCCGCGTCGCTGACTTCGCCAATGGCTGGGGATCATGCGGCCCTGAAGGCAACGTGCTGATTAACTGGCATCTGATCTTCGCGCCGAGGAAGGTGCAGGAGTACGTGGTGGCGCATGAGCTTGCCCACCTGCGGCATAGGTCGCATGGCCGGGATTTTTGGGATTACGTGGCCACAATCGATCCCGGCTGGGAAGCGGCCAAGGCTTGGCTGGACCGACATCAGTCCGAGCTTGCCGACGACTTTTTTGCGGTGATCTGATAGATAGCGGCGAGCAGCTTTTGTTGGTGAGAGTCAGCTGTGCTGATCGTGTTGAATGATGCGATGGACTGGCCGCGTATCCGACCCCTTAACTTATGCTCGAACGGCGATGTGGCGCACGAGGAATGAGCGAAGCACGAATGGCATTTTGGTCTGGACCTTCGGCCTTCGCTGGCCTGGAGGGTGCCGGTCGTTATCTGGACTATCTTGCGGACTGCCTCTGCTTTGCACTGGTGTGCTGCGAAGACGACGCAAGGGCAGACTGGTGGTCGAAATTTCGCCGCTCCACTTTTGAGATGCAAATTGCCGACGTCGAGTGTCGCGGCATCTCATTCGAGGCTGAGATCAGGGCCGTGTTGAGTTCACGCAATGGTCCTGCCCTCAATTGGGCTCATGCATGCATCCAGAGGGGGATGGCGCAACACGCCGATCCGAATGACCCAGGCTCCGTGATCGACAGGCTGTGGTGGCCAACACAATTTTTGGGAGGAGACGATGGCTGATCACGCGGAGCAATAATCCTGGGGATCAAGCCGCTGTCATATCGGACGAATCAAGATAGAAAACTTCACCGCGCCATTCGGACGGGCAATGTACCGGTGCGTCGACAGATTGAACCTCGTGCTTGCTATGTGGTTGCTGGAGGTATCACTCGCGCCTGCATAGAGGTCAAATCAATACCTAAATCATTGAAACTATGGTGCCGGCTAGAGGATTCGAACCCCTGACCCCCTGATTACAAATCAGGTGCTCTACCAACTGAGCTAAGCCGGCGCGGGGCTTCCATAGCGTCAGGTGGCCCCGAAGGTCCAGCCTTCGGTTTGCGCAATTTCCGGGGTGAGGCCGTCGGGGCTCCAGAGCGCCGGATCGCTCGCCACCCTGCGCAGCCATGCAGCGGTGATCAGCGCATCGGTGCGGTGATCATCAATCGCGCCTTCCAGCCCAGCACCCCGGCTGCCCAGCCGCGCCAGCGCCGTATCGAGTTCCGCGCCGTCACGGATTTTCGAGCGGCTTGCTGTCCGCCCCGCCGCCATCGCCGCGATGGTCGTATAGATTTCGCAGACGACCGAACCGCGCGGCGGGAGCGGATCAATCGGCCAAACCGGCAGACGGCCTTCCAGCCGATGCAGCAATCGCATCCCCGAAAGGCTCGATTTGCCGACTTGCGCCGCACCGACGAGGTTGAAATTGGAGTAGGGTTTGCAGCCCATCCCCTGCTGCGCCAGCTCCGTCACCCGAAACCGCCCTCGCCCGCCGCCAAAGGCCAGGCCTTCGCGCCCGCCATGCCGCCGGAAATGCGCGGAGGCTTCGAGATGATCTACAAACGCCCCCACCGATAGGTGCGGCTCCTCCTCGCAAATCGCATCAACCAGTGCCCATAAGGCCTTGGCATCTGAAGGACTCTCCGCCCAGCCGGGAAAGAACGCACCGCGGTCCGCAAAGGCGAGGGAGATGCCAAGGTCCATTCCCACCAGCGTGTCCGCAGGCAGCGCGTTCAGCAGCCACTCCAGCACTTCGGCGCGCGACCAGCGGTGCCCCGGCCGTACCAGTTCGGGCGCAGCCTCACCCTCAGTGCAGATTGCCAGCGCAATCCCCCGGTGCCGCTCGCCCGCCGCGCCGGACCAGTCGATGGCGGCAAAGTGCTGGAACCGCACCAACGGCATTGGGGGCCTCATTCCCCCTGCCGCTCACGCCGCTTCTTCTCCCACCAGTCCAGCCGCTTCACGATCTCGCGCTCGAACCCGCGCTCCACCGGCTGGTAGAACGCCTGCGGGCGCATCCCTTCGGGCCAGTAGTCCGCACCGGAAAAGCCGTCCTCGGCCTGATGGTCATAAGCATAGCCCGCGCCGTAGCCGATATCCTTCATCAGCTTGGTCGGCGCGTTGAGGATATGCGCTGGCGGGGCGAGCGAGCCGGTGTCCTTCGCGCTCGTCCACGCGGCCTTTTGCGCCGCATAAGCCGCGTTCGATTTGGGCGCTGTGGCGCAGTAGAGGCAGGCCTGCACGATGGCCAGTTCGCCCTCGGGCGAGCCGAGAAACTGGTAGGCGTCCTTCGCCGCGAGGCACTGCACCAGCGCTTGCGGATCGGCCAGGCCGATGTCCTCGCTGGCAAAGCGCACCAGCCGCCGCAGCACGTAGAGCGGCTCCTCCCCCGCCGTCAGCAT
>CAIKKO010000565.1 GCA_903828025.1 uncultured Sphingomonadales bacterium | reverse complement strand
GTGCCCCTCCACCACCTTCGGTGGTTCCCCTCCCCGAGCCGGGGAGGAACTGGAGCTAACACCGTGCTTTCAGCACCTTTGGCAAAGTTGCGCCCAGTACGGCGAGCATTTCGGGGGCGTAGGCGCTGCTGTTGGCTTCGAATTCGGGCTGGGTGATCCGGTCGGTGCCTTGCGCGCCGAACAGCACCACCTCGTCATCGAGCGAGACATCGCGGTGCTCGGTCACGTCGACCATCAGGGTGTTCATCGTCACGCGGCCGACGATGGGCGCGCGTTTGCCGCGGATCAGCACTTCGCTTCGGTTGCGGCCTTCGGCGGCGAAGTCCGGGCGGTTGGCGTGGCTGAAGCCGCGCCGGATGCCGTCCGAATAGCCGATGGGGATATTGGCGAGCCATGTCTCACGCTCCAGCCGGAAGGTGCGATCATAGGCCACGGTCTGCCCGGCGGGATAGTGGTTGACCGCCGCGACGCGCGACTTGATCGCCTGGGTCGGGATGAACGCGCTGGTCTTGACCGAGCCGGGATCGCCATAGATCGCGCCGCCGGTGCGCACCATGTCGAGCCGCGTTTCGGGGTGCATCAGCGTGGCGAAGGTGTTGGCGGTGTGGCGCGTGAGGTCGGCGGCCTGCAGGCCTTCTTTCTGCAGCCAGTCCAGATCCGCGTGGTAGCGCGCAAGCTGGCCGAGAATGTCGTCCGCCTCCTCGCTGGGATAATGCGTCATCGCGCCCGCGATCCTGAGGCCTTTCAGCGCCAGCAGCGCGCGGGCATCGGCCTTGCCATAGTCGGTCGAAAGCTCGACCCCGTTGCGGGTCATGCCCCCCGCATTGAGCGCGAGGTGGACCGGCAGCGGGAAGCGCGCCCGGTGCTTGAGCCACAGCGCCTGCAGCCGCGCCGCTGCCTCCGGATTGCCGATCAGTTCGACGATGCCGAGCGGAAAGCCGTCTTCCATTTCCTCCACCGTCGCCAGCCGGATGCGATAGATCCGCCCGCGATAGCCGAGCTGGCGGGCAACCCGCGCCTCGTCGTTCGACGTGATCGCGATATCGGTCACGGCCTTCGCCTTGATCGAGGGGATCAGCAGCGCCATGCCGTTGCCATAGGCATCGGCCTTCATCACCGCGCAGATTTTGGCAGCACCGATCAGGCCGCGCACGGTGTCGATGTTCGCCTCGAACGCCGCGCTATCGACTTCGATCCAGCCGTTGCGGCGCTCGGCTTGCGTAGGGGTGAGGCCGAAGTTGCTGGCGGAGAGGATCGGCGCGGCCGCAGCGCGCGCGGCGATGAGGCCTGCTCCTGCTGCGCCTGCCGAAAGAAATGCGCGCCGTCCGATCATGGGTGTCCCCGCTGCAGGATGGGGCCGGGTGCGGCCCTGTCCTGTCGGCGTAGACGGACACAGGGCTGCTGTGAACTCAGTTCATCAGCAGGATCGACATCCGCCGGTTGCGCGGGTCGGCAGGGGCGTCGGTGATGAGGGGCTCCTGATCGGCGACGCCTTCGATGCGGCGGAAGCGCTGCTCGCCCACGCCGCTTTTCATCAGCGCCTGGCGCGTCGCTTCGGCGCGGCCGGCGCTGAGCGACCAGTTGTTGGCCGCGTCCCCGGGCTTCCATTGCAGCGAATCGGTGTGGCCGCGCACGGTCAGCGCCGAGGCATCGGGGCCGATGGTCTCGCCGATCGCGCGCAGCAGCTCTGTTGCTTCGGGGGTGAGCAGCGTGGTGCCCAGCCGGAACATCGAGAACTTGGCATCATCGAGCAGATCAATGCGGATGCCTTCGGGCGTCTGCGACATGTGGACCTGATGCGCCAGTTTGCGCAGGCTCGCGCTCGCCGCCAGCTTTTGCTGCAGCTTTTGCTGCAGGCTGGCGGTGCGTTTGGCCTTGCTGCCGCCGTCCTTGGGGCCGCCGGTCGCGTCGCGCGGTATGGTGATCGTTTTGGTGCCGGTCTGCCCGGCGCGGAACTGATACGTATCGGCATCGGTGAGCGAGGAGCCGCCGAGCAAGCCATAGGAGCCCGCGCTGCCTTCCTTCATCTTGACGAGGGTCGGCGTGAAATAATCGGCAATGCCCTTGCGCTGCTTCTCGGTGGTCGCGCCCAGCAGCCACATCAGCAGGAAGAACGCCATCATCGCGGTCACGAAATCGGCATAAGCGACCTTCCACGCGCCGCCATGGTGCCCGCCCGCGACGACGGTGATCTTCTTGACGATGATCGGCCGGACGGGTTCGTTGCGGCCTTTGGACGGAGCCTTTGCCACGGGTCAGCGCCCGCGCAGCGCATCGAGCAGTTCGGACAGACCGGGGCGGAACGAATGCCCCAGCCCCGAACGCGCGCTTTCGACCACCAGCGGCTGCGGCCAGCCGTGGAGGCTGGCGATGATGACTTGCTTGACCGCCTGAAAGATCATCTCGTCCTGATCGAGCACTTGCTTGAGGCGGCCCGCCAGCGGCGCGACAATGCCATAAGCCAGCAGCACGCCCATGAACGTGCCGACGAGCGCCGAGCCGATCATCGCGCCAAGGATCGCGGGGGGCTTGTCGATCGAGCCCATGGTCTTGACCACGCCGAGCACCGCCGCGACGATGCCGAGCGCGGGCAGCGCGTCCGCGAGGTTCTGCAGCGCGTGCTGCGGTTCGGTCATCTCGTGGAAATGGGTTTTCATCGCGTGGTCCATCACGTCCTCGACCGCATGGACTTCAAGCGTGCCCGAGGAGACCACGATCAGCGTGAGCGTATCGCAGATCAGGCCAACCAGCGGCTTGTTGCCGAGGATCTTGGGGAATTCGGCGAAGATCGGTGAATTGGCGGGATCGGTCACATGGCTTTCGAGCGCGACCGGGCCATCGCTGCGCAGGATTTTCATCAGCCGCGTGCACAGCACGATTGCGTCGATGTGGTCCTGCTTGGAGTGCTTGGGCCCCTTGAACACTTTGCCGAACCCGCCGCCGAGCGCTTTCAGCTCATGCAGCGAATTGCCCGCGATGACCGCGCCCAGCGCGGCCCCGCCGATGATCAGCATTTCGTGGGGGATGGCCTCCATCACCGGGCCGAGCGCGCCGCCGGTTATGGCGAACCCCCCGAACACCATCACCAGAAGGACGACGATACCGATTGCAGCATACATGGTGTTGCGGTTCCCGAATGGGTCAGTGCAGGACGTCGAAGATCGAGAGATTGGCGAGCTTGGAGAAGCTGGCCTGGCTCGCCTGAAGCACGGTCGAAAGCTCCGAAAGCTTGGCCAGCGCCGAGCTGAGATCGGGCGCGCCGATGTCGGATTGTTCGGAGCTGCGCGCTTCGCTCATGGTCTGCTGGCGCTGGGTGCTGATGTCGATCCAGCTGAGCCGCGAGCCGACCACGGTCTGCGCGGTGGTGATCGCATCGAGGCCATTGCCCAGCGCGCCAAGCGCGGTGCTGGCGGCAGTGGCCGTGCTGGCCGCGCCGCCGGACAGCGCGTCCGAGAGCGACTTGATCACCGTCATCAGATCGGTCGGGCTGCCGACCTTGTCCTTGAACGACAGGAATTCGGGCCCGGTCAGGCTGCGGCTGACCGACTGGCCATCGCCCAGCGACAGCTCGCCCGCGCTGCCGCCGCCGATGTATTCGGCCAAGCCGGTCGTGGCATTGATCTGATAGGCATCGCCCGCGCTGTCGCCGCCGAACAGCGCGTGTCCGGCACTGTCGCGCGTGTTGGCAAGGCTCACCATCCCGGTGTGGATCTGCGCCAGCTCCGCGCCGATGCTGGCGCGCTGCGCGGCAGGAAGCAGGCTGGAGGCGGCCTGTGTCGCCAGTTCCTGCGCGCGCGTCACGTATGTCGCGAATTGAGTCAGCGCCGAGTCGGCGAGATTGAGATCGTTGGTGGCGCGGTTGGTGGCGGCGGTGTCGACCGTGCTCAGGGCTTCCTGCCGCGCGAGGCTGCGCAGGATCGAGGCGGCGAGCGGATCGTCCGATGACTTGGTCAGCTTGGTGTTCGAGCTGATCTGGTTCTGCAGCGCTTCGGCCTGCCCGCGCAGCGAGCCGAGGTTCTGCGTGGCCCGTTCGAAGAAGGCGCTGGTGCTGGTGGCAAAGATGCTCATGGCCAAGTCCTCATGGGCCCCTATCGGATCTGGAGCAGCGAATCGAAGATCGTCGAGGCCACCTGCATCACCCGGCCCGAGGCCTGGAACGCCTGCTGATAGCGCACGAGATTGACGCCCTCGGTATCGAGATTGACTCCGGTCTGCGCGACCAGCGCGGTCCTGGCCGCATCGGAAATCGTGGTGAGCGCATCGCGCGTGACCGTGCGCCCGGCCACGGTGGACGACACGTCGAACAGGATCGCGTCCATCTTGCCGGCAGGGTCGGCGGTGTTCAGCGCGGCGCGCAGCGCATCGAGATTGCCGGTGTCGCGGCTGCCAGCCGGGGCGTTCGCGGGCGCGGTGGCGATCATCGCCGGATCGGTGGTCTTGAGCGCAAGGGTTGCTGCGCTGGTGCCCTGAAGCAGATCGCCCCCCGCGCTGCCATCGCGCGCGGTGCCGGCGGCCTGCCCGTCGTTGACCGTCTTGACGATCCCTTTGGCCAGCGTGTCGAGGTCGCCGTGGAGCTGCGTCAGCTTGTCCAGCGCCAAGGCGTTGCCCGAAAGCGCGCCCCCGGTCAGCGAAACCGCAGTGCCGCCCAACGTGAAGCCGATCGTGCCGTCTGGCGCGGTGGTCATGGCCAATGGGGCGGCGCTTCCGCCGCTGACCAGCGGGGTCGTGGCCGCGTCGCCCAAAGTCACCGCAACACTGCCATCGCTCGCGAGCGAGGTCGTGATATCGCCATACTGGCTGAGATCGCCCAGCAGCTTGTCACGCTGATCGAGCAGCGCGGTCTGGTCGCTGCTGGCATCGGCCGCCCGCGCCAGCCGCAAGTTGGTGCGCGCCAGTTCACCGGCGATGCGATTGACCTGAGTCACGCCGTCCGACGCCTGAAAGCGCAGGCCAGTGCCGACCGCGTCCATTTCCTTGGCGGCAATCTGAAAGGTGGAACCCATCGAGCGCGCGGCTTCGATGACCGAGGAGCGCAGCGAGGTATCGACCGGGTTCTCGTTCAGCTTCTGCACCGCCGCTTCAAAGCCGGTGATCGCGGGATAGACACCCGATTGCTCGAGCGCGGCTTCGGCATTGCCGATCCCGCTGACTTCGGCGACGGCGCGCGCGGTGTCCGAACCCGTGCGCCGCACTTCGGACTGGCGGAACGTATCGGCATTGCGCACGACATTGTCGACCCGCACGCCCGAGAGCGAAACATCGCGGACAGTGCCTTCATAACCGGTGGAGGCCACTTCGGCGAGGCTGACGCTGCGGCGGACATAGCCGTCCGTGCTGGCATTGGCGATGTTCTGCGCGGTGACATCAAGCGCAACGCGCGCCGCCTTGGCACCCGACAGGCCGATCGAGAGGAGGTCTGACGCCATCGCGCTCAGCCTTTCCCGGCCGGAGTTGCAGGCAGCAGCCGCGCGAGCTGCGTTTCAAGCTGCTTGGCAAGGCCGAACGCGCCGGTCTGCGCGGCGATATCGGCAAAGTGCTCGTCACGCATGGCGGCAAAGGTTTCCTGCGCCTGCCCGCCGAACAAGGCGTCCGAGCCACCAAGGCTGGCGGCGCGCGCGGTGCTGAGCATCTGGCGCACGAAGATCGCCTCGAAGCCTTGCGCGGCCTTGCGCAATTGCGCGCGGTCGGCGGTCTGGGGCGCGGTCGCAGGCACGGCTGCGGAAAGGGGGGCAACCTTGCTCATATCACCTCCATCTCCGCCCGCAGCGCGCCGGCTTCCTTGAGCGCTTCGAGAATGGCGACAAGGTCAGACGGGGTGACACCCAGCTTGTTGAGCGCATCGACCAGCGAGGCGAGGCTGGCCCCGGGCTTGAACAGTGCGACATGGGCCTGGCCTTCATCGGCGGTGATCTGGCTGGCCGGGGTGACGGCGGTCGTGCCGCGGCTGAACGCGCCCGGCTGCGAAACCTGGCTCTTCTCGTCGATCTTGACCACGAGCTTGCCGTGGCTGATCGCGGCAGGCGAAAGGCGCACCGCGCTGTTGATCACCACGGTGCCGGTGCGGCTGTTGACGATGACTTTGGCAGCGGTTTCGGCCGGGTTCACTTCGATCATCTCGATCGAGGCCATCATTGTCGCGCGCTGGTCGGTGCTGGCGGGCAGGCGGATGGCGAGCGTGATGCCGTCCTCCACCGTTGCGGCACCGGGAAAGCGCGCGTTGACCGCATCGCGCACGCGGCTGGCGGTGAGGAAATCGGCGGTGAACAGGTTCCAGCGCAGCTTCTCGTTGCTGTCGAAGCCGGTCGCGACCGCGCGCTCCACACTCGCCCCTTCGGCAATGCGGCCCACGGTCGGCACATTGACCGTCAGCTGGCTGCCGTCCTTGGCCGTGACACCGAGCCCGCCGACCGCAAGATTGCCTTGTGCCATCGCGTAGATCTGCCCGTCCGCACCATAGAGCGGGGCGAGGATCAGCGCCCCGCCGCGCAAGCTCTTGGCCTTGCCGATGGTCGAAACCGTCACGTCGATGCGCTGGCCCGGCTTGAAGAAGGCGGGAAGATCGGCGGTGATCAGCACCGCCGCCGCGTTCTTGAGGCCGGGCGCTATGCCTTGCGGCAGCTGCACGCCGAGCCGCCCGGAAACCCCGCGCATGGCCTGCGTGATATAGTCCAGATTGTCGTCCCCCGTCCCGGCAAGGCCAACGACCACGCCGTAGCCGGTGAGCTGGTTGGTGCGCACGCCCTGAAACGCACCGAGATCGCGCACCCGGTCGGCGAACGCGGGGGTGGGAGCCAGCACGAGGCCAGAGAGCAGCGCCAGAATGGCGAGGGCGGGGTGAAGAAGGGGGCTGCGCCGCGCCATGATCAAAACGGATTGATCGCGCTGAAGAACTGGGCCAGCCAGCCCTGACGGCTGGCGCGGCCGATCGAACCATTGCCGGTATAGGTCACCCGCGCATCGGCCACCTGGGTGGAGCGCACGCGGTTGTCGGTATCAATGTCGCCAAGGCGCACGATCCCCGAAACCTGTACCCATTCCTGACCCTGGCTGAGCGTCAAGCGCTTTTCCCCTTTGACAAGCGCCGTGCCATTGGGGCGCACTTCGGCGATGGTGACGGAAACCTCGCCGCCGAGCGTGCTCGTCTGCGAGGCATTGCCCTGACCGTTGAACGACGAACCGCCTGAAGCTTTAAGGGCGTTGGGATCGAGGAACGAGAACGGCCCGGCCGTCGGCGGGACAGCGTTGAACGCCCCGGTCTTCTGCGTTTTGGAGGCGGCGGTCTTCGAGGTGCTGAGCTGTTCGGTGAGCACGATTGTCAGCGGATCGCCCACCGCATGCGCGCGGCGGCCTTCGACAAGGCCGGTGTAGCCCGCCGAAACGTTGAAAATGCTGCCATCGGCGGGGCGCGGCACGGAGGTGACTGGCATGACCGGCGCGAAGCCTTCGGCGGGCCGAGCGGCATGGGCACGCGCGTGCGAGGATGGCAGGATCACCATCAGCACAATCGCGGGCGGCACGAGCAGCAAGGCGAGCAGGCGCAGGCCGAGCGGATTGCCGTCGACCGGAGCCGCAAGATTGCGATCGAAAGCGAAGTCGAAAGGGGAGTCCATCATGGCAAAGGCTTCCGGCAGGATTACAGTGTCTGGTTGGCGTTCTTGAGCATCTCGTCGACCGCAGAGATCATCTTGGAATTGACCTCGTAGGCGCGCTGGCATTCGATCATGTCGACCAGCTCCTCGACCACGTTGACGTTGGAGCTTTCGAGGAACCCCTGGCGGACATGGCCGCGCCCGTTCTCGCCCGCGATGCCGACTTGCGCGGCCCCGCTCGCGGCGGTCTCGGTCAGGAAGTTGTCGCCAGCGGCCTGCAGCCCGGCGGGGTTGGCAAAGCTGGCGGTGGTGATCTGGCCCAGCTGCGAGGGCTCTGCGGTGCCGGGCAGCGTGGCCGAAACCGTGCCGTCGGGCGCGATGGTGATCGAAGTGGCGCCTTCGGGGATGGTGACCGGCGGCTGCACGACATAGCCCTGGCCCGTGACCAGCTGGCCTTCGGCCGAGCGGCTGAAATTGCCCGCGCGGGTATAGCCAAGCTGGCCGCCGGGCAGCGTGACCTGGAAATAGCCCTCCCCGTCGAGCGCGAGATCGAACGCGTTGCCGGTGGTCTGCAGCCCGCCTTGCGTGGCGATGCGCGTGGTCGACTGGATGCCGACCCCGGTGCCGAGATTGAGCCCGGTGGCGTACGTGGTTTCGCCCGAGGATTGCTGGCCTGCGGTCCGCGCGTCCTGATAGGCGAGCGTCGCGAAGTTGGCGCGATCCCGCTTGAAGCCGGTGGTGCCGACGTTGGCGAGGTTGTTGGCGATCACGCGCATCCGCGTGTCCTGGGCCTCAAGCCCGGTGCGGGCGACATGAAGGGCGGAACTGGGCATGGAGCTTTATCCTGCTATTTCAGGTGGGTGGGCTTAGGTGAGGCGCATCAGTCCCGCGCCGCCTTCATCAATCTCGCGCGCGGTGGAGATCAGCTTGGTGCGCATGTCGAACAGGCGCTGCGCCTCGACCATCTCGACCAGCACGCGCGTGGGATCGACATTCGATTGCTCAAGGCTGCCGGGCTGGAGCTTGGCTTCCTCGTCCACCGGCAGCGCGCCGCCGCCGGTCACGCGGAACAGGCCGTCGAGCCCCTTCTCGATTTTCGAACCGGCGGTGCTGACCATTTTCAGCTTGGCCACGACTTGCGGCGGCTGATCGGGATTTTCCGGCGTGGCCGCCAGCACGGTGCCATCGGGCGCAATCGTGATCCGCGCGCCGGGCGGCACGGTGACCGGCCCGGCATCGCCGATCACCGGGCGGCCGTCGCCATTGCTGAGCACGCCGCTGGCATCAACCGCAAGATCGCCGCGCCGGGTATAGGCTTCCTCGCCGTCCGCGCCCTGCACCGCGAGCATGGTCTGCCCGGTGAACGCCACATCGAGCGGATTGCCCGTCTCGACCATCGCGCCCTGCTTCATGCTGGCCCCGCGCACATCGCCCTGCGTCATCGCGCGGGCTTCGATGCTCGGCCCCTTGAGTGTCGTGGGCTGATGGTTGAGCATTTCGGCGCGAAAGCCGATGGTCTGGGCGTTTGCCATGTTGCTGGCGATCACCTGCTGGCTGACCATCGAACCGGTCAGCCCGGAATAGGCGGTGTAGATCAGATGGTCCATGAACGGCTATCCTCAGCTGCGCAGGTTGATGATGGTCTGCGAGATCTGCGTGGCCGTATCGATCGCCTTGGCGTTGGCCTGGAAATTGCGCTGTGCGGTGATCAGGCCGACCATCTCCTCGGACAGATCGACGTTCGAGCGTTCGAGCGCGCCCGACATCAGCCCGCCGAAGAACCCCGCATCCGGCTGGCCATAGGTCGCCGCGCCCGAAAGCCCGGTGGCGGTCCAGTTCGAGGAGCCTTCCTGCCGCAGCCCGCCCGGCGAGAGGAACGACGCCAGCGCGACCATGCCCACGGCGGTGTTCGTGCCATCGGCATAAGAGGCGGTGATCACGCCGTTCTTGCCCACGGTAACCCCGGCATATTGCGCGCCGGCGGCGTTGGTGGCGGGGATCTGCACCGATTGCAGCGTGTTGCCGGTCACGGTGCCGGCCGCGTCGGTCGGAAAGGCCTGCAGGCGGTTGTTGTTGCCGCGCAGGAGATAGCCGTTCTGGTCGATCTCGAACGCGCCGTTGCGGGTGTAGAGCGTGTCGCCCGACACGGCGGACTTGGTGGTGAAGAACCCGTCGCCGTTGACCACCAGATCCAGCGCGTTGCCGGTCTGCTCCACGGGCCCTTGCGCGAAGTTCTGGTTGATCGCTTCGACCGTGGAGCCAATGCCCAGAATGAGCTTGGGGTTGGTGAAGGCGCTGCCCGCAACGATGTCGGAGAAGGCGATGGTGCTCTTTTTGAAGCCGTTGGTTTCGGCGTTGGCGATGTTGTTGCTGATCACGCCGAGATCGGTCTGGGCGTTCTTGAGCCAGTTGAGCGAGGTGTAGAAGGACATATGCTGCTCCTGTGCGGGTGGGGGGTGGGAAATCAGGCCGTCTTGCTGATTGCGGTCTTGCTGATCAGCGTATCGAGCTTGTCGGCGATGGCCTTGAGCGTGTCCTTGCTGTCATTGGCGGCGGAGAGGCTGGAAAACTGGGCGAGCTGGGCAATCATCTGGCTGTTGTCGACCGGCGCGGTCGGGTCCTGATTGCTGAGCTGCGCGGTCAGCAGCTTGAGGAAATCGGCACCGCCCAGCGAACCCAGGCTGCTTTTGGCGACGACGGTGCTGGCCGACGCAGCGGCAGAGGTGGCGGCAGCAAAGGGGTTTATCGTGGTCATCACTTCATCCTCATCGTTTCGAGCATCAGTTGCTTGGCGGTCTGCATCGCCTCGACCACGTTCTGGTATTGGCGGGCGCTTTCCATCATCTCGACCATCTCGGCGTTTTCATCGACCGGGGCGGCCCACACATCGCCATTGGCATCGGCGAGCGGGTGATCGGGATCGTGCGTGCGGACCGGCGCGCTGTCCTGGCGGTAGACGCCGGTGACGCGCACCGAGGAGAGCCCGCTCGAACGGTCGAGCTCCTCGGCGAACACCGGGCGCAGCGGGCGGTAGGCCGCCTCTGCGCTGCCCGCGACATTGCCCGCATTGGCAAGGTTGGAGGCCGAAGCGTTCATCCGCACGAGCTGCGCCGACATCGCGCGGCCGGCCACGTCGAACAGCGACATCGGGTTGGGGCTCGTGGGGGAGGGCATGGTTATTCACCCTTGATCGCGCGGGTGACCGTTTCGATCCGGCCAGTGATGAAGGCCAGGGTGGCCGAATAGCCGATCGCGTTCTGGGCGAAGGCGGTCTGTTCGGTGGCCATTTCGACCGTGTTGCCATCGAGGCTGGGCATGACCGGCACGCGGTAGCGCGTGGCATCGGCAATCGCCTTGTCCTCGCTCGCGCCGCTGGAGCGGGCGCGCAGCGCGGCGGCGAAATCAATGTCCTTGGCCTTGTAGCCAGGGGTGCCGGCATTGGCGAGGTTGGAGGCAAGCAGGCCAAGGCGCTGCGAGCGCAGTTCCAGCGCCATGCCGTGAATGCCGAGCAGTGTTGAGCTCATGGTGACCGTGCCTTCGCAAAGAGCAGTATGCCGGTCGGTTTCAGCAAGCCCCGTGCCAACCGCGCAAAACCGCCGGGAATGCAGGCACGGGTCCGTCACGGGCGGCAAAGCTCTGCCGGGATGCGGCAAATTGCCTCCGCCTGCCCTGAAGTGCGGCCGACCAGTGTCGTTCTAGACCCTGAAGGAGCGAGGCGAACGCCATGGATTTGGGCCATATGCTCGACCCGGCTGCGGCGGGCATTGTCATCGGCGGAACGCTTGTCGCGACCGTGCTGCGCAGCGGCGTGGGCGATTGCCGCGCGGCGTGGGCGGCGCTGGCTGCCCTCGCGCAGCCGCGCTTTCGGCCCGAGGGAGTGCGCGCGGTGCTGGCCCCGCAAGTGGGGCAGGCGCGGACCGACGGGCTGCTGCGCCTGCACCCGCGCCCTTGCGGTGATCCCGCGATCGACGGCGCGCTGGCCGCGCTGGTCCAGACGCGCACGCTGGCCGCCTTGCACGACCGCGAGGATGCCGACCGCGTGGTGCGGGTATCGGCGGCGGTGCGCGCGGTGCGCACGCTGGCGCTGGGGGCGGAACTGGCCCCGGTGTTCGGCCTCGCCGGGACGCTCGTCTCGCTCAGCCAGCTGCCCGCCGAAGGCCTCGCTCGGGGGCAGTTCATGGGCGCGATCTCGATGGCGGTGCTGACCACGCTCTATGGCCTGCTGCTCGGCAACCTTGTTTTCGCGCCGCTGGCACGCGCGGTGGAGCGGCGGGTCGAGGCGGAAGAGGCCGCGCGGCGTGAGATCATCGACTGGCTGGCGGCGCAGCTCGGCCCGACCTGCCCACCGGTTGCCGTGCCGTCGCGCGCGCGTGCGGCCCCCCCGCTCTACTTGCGCGAAGTGCCATGACCCCCACCCACGGGCTCTATGGCGCGCCGATTGCGGCGGGCTGGCAGACGATCCTTGCGGACCTGTCGCTGATCCTGTTCATGGTCACCGCCGCCGCGCTGGCCAATGCGCCCGATGGGCCGATGGCACCGATCACCCCTGTTCCATCCAAGAGCCAGCCGCATGTCGCTGCCTCGCCACGCGGCGAGCCGGTCGGTGTGTGGAGCGATGGGCCGGGCGTGCCGCCGCTGGCGGTCTGGCTGGCGCAGCAGGGCAGCGATCCCCGGCTGCGCGCCACCATTCTGGTGCACCATCGCAGCGGCGGCGGGCGCGCCGCACTGGCACGGGCCACGGCGCTGGTTGAGGCGGCAGGCCCGCGCGCGGCGGCGGCGCGGATCGTGATTGAGCAAGGCCCGGCGGACAGCGCCAGCGTGCTCCTCGCCTATGATGCCGAATAGCGCGGCGCAGCGGGTGGCACGATGGTTGCTTTGAAGGCAGCGCAATCCCGCCACGCGAAAGCCCCGGACCATGCGCCGATTTGCCTGCCTTCCCTCCATACTCGCCCTGCTGCTGGCGGGCCCGCCGCTGCAGGCCGCACCGCTTGCCGCGACCAATCTGGCCCTGATCGACAACGCGGTGGCGGCTTTCACCGGCCAGCCAATCGGCGTGCCCGGCGGCGCGGCGCAGCCGGTCGACCGGCGGCTCCGGCTGGCCGCATGTTCGGCCCCGTTCGCGCTGGCCTGGCATGGCACCGCGCAGACGAGCGTGCTGGTGAGCTGCCCCGATGCGGGCGGCTGGCGGGTGTTCGTCCCCGTGGTGCAAGCGCGGCAGGAGGCCCCCGCAGCGGTTGCGGTGGCGAAAGGCGAAGGCGTGACGATCACCGTGGCGGGCGACGGCTTCTCCGTATCGCAGCCGGGCGAAGCGATGGATGCGGGCGCGGTCGGCACATGGATCCGCGTGCGCACCACGGCCAAGGCCGATCCGGTGCGCGCGCGCATCGTGCGGCCCGGGCTTGTCGAACTGCCGATGGATTAGGGGCTGGTCGCCGCGAACTGGCCTATTTCTGCCGTTGGCTGCCGCACCCGGCAAAATTCTTCCGCCCCCGCTTAAACGCGCCTGCAAATCACCGTTCTCATTTGCAGGAAACGCGAGGAGCGGGCCATGTCATCCTTTGAAATCGGAGCGTCGCGCCCGGTCAGCGCGGTGCAGGTCAATACTGTTGGCACCGGCGCGAAGCCGGTCCAGACCGAAACTGTCCCGGCGGCGGCCCCTGCTTCGACTCCGGCTTCGCCTCCGTCGACCGTGGCGGCACCGCAGGTGGCAACCAGCGATGCCGTGAAAGCCGGCGCGGTGCCTGTCGATCAGGAACGCGTCGAGACGATCCGCCACGCCATTGAAACCGGCAAATATCCGGTCATTCCTGCCAGGATCGCCGATGCGATGATCGCGGCCGGAATGCTGCTGAGGAGCCCCCAGTGAATCCATCCGCGCAGGCCATCGCCGAAACCGCGCAACCCATCCGTCGCTCGATCGACTTGCGCAACACGTTGCGGCAGATGCTGGCCGTGCTCGAAGACGAGCGGCATGCGCTTGCCGGGCTCGATGTCGATGCGATCATGGGCTGTGCAGTGGGCAAGAACGCGCTGTGCGGGCGGCTCGACACCACGGTGCCCGAAGCCATCGACGAGGAATGCCGCGGCCTGCTCGAAGCCGCGCGCCGCGTGAACGAGGCCAATCGCCGCGTGCGCAACCTGATTGCGGCCAATGTTGCGGCCCGGCTCGATGCGCTGACCGGCCAGCCCGCGCTCTACCGCGCGCATGCGCCGACAGGCCGGATCGGCCGCGCGAGGTAACTGATGTCAGGCGGCCATCTGAATTGGCACGCTGTTTGCTGATCCCCTTCCACGCCCCGCGATGCGGCGGCGCTGAAAGGGATACACGTGAGTCAGCCTTCACCCGCGATTGCAGTGACGACCGCGCCGGTCGCGTCCCCATCGGGCGACGTGCGCGGCGCGATTGCGCGTGCGGCGGCGGCGACGGGGACCGACTTTACCTATCTGCTTGCGCAGGCCCGGCTCGAATCCGGCCTCGACCCTTCGGCCCATGCCGCCACTTCGAGCGCGGCGGGGCTCTATCAGTTCACCGGTTCGACCTGGCTGGCGATGCTGGACAAGCACGGTGCGGCCTATGGCGTGCCGAGCAGCGATGCCGTTGGCGCTCAGGCCTCGCGCGCGCAGCTCCTGGCCTTGCGATCAGACCCGGAACTGTCCGCGATGATGGCGGGCGAACTGGCGGGCGACAACCGCGACTACCTCACCGGCCTGCTTGGCCGCGCGCCCGACAGCAGCGAGCTCTATCTCGCGCATTTCCTCGGGCAGGACGGCGCGGGCAAGTTCCTCGGCGCGCTGGCGAGCAACCCCGGCCAGAGCGCTGCCGCGCTGCTCCCCAAGGCGGCGGCGGCCAACCGCGCGATCTTCTTCGGTGCGGCAGGCGCGCGCTCGGTGGGTGAGGTGATGGAGCTGCTGCGCGGCAAGATGGCCAGCGCGATGGGCGCAGGCGATCCGGGCGAATATGCCGCCGCCCAAAGCACCGCCACGCCCGAAGCCCCGCGCGGCGGACCGATCCAGCAGCAGTTCGATGCCATGGCCTCGGCGCCGGGCGGCGTGCCTGCGCGTTCGATGGCCGATACCTTGCGTGAGACGTTCGCGCTCGGCGGATCGGCCGCCGTCCCTGCCCACGTGCGCGCGGCCTATGGGCAGCTCAAAGTGCTGGGGATCTAGGCCGCCATGTTCAAACGCCTTGGCAAACCCGGCGCGATTGCGCTTCCCGCCGGTATCCTGATCCTCATCGCGCTGATGATCATGCCGATCCCGGCGTTCATGCTCGATGCGTTCTTCGTGCTCAATATCGCGCTTTCGGTCGCGATCCTGATGGCGGCGATGAACGCGCTCAAGCCGCTCGATTTCTCGGCCTTCCCCTCGGTGCTGCTGTTCGCGACCTTGCTGCGGCTCTCGCTCAATGTCGCTTCCACGCGCATCGTGCTGGTCAATGGCCACCTTGGCGGCGCGGCGGCAGGCCATGTGATCGAAAGCTTCGGCGCATTCCTGATCGGCGGCAATTTCGCGGTCGGGCTGTTTGTGTTCATGATCCTGATGATCATCAACCTGATGGTCGTCACCAAGGGCGCGGGCCGCGTTTCCGAAGTCTCGGCGCGCTTCAC
>CAIKKO010000564.1 GCA_903828025.1 uncultured Sphingomonadales bacterium | reverse complement strand
TCATGGTGCCGCCGTCCACCGCCGCATCATAACGGGTCTCCGCGCGGTACCAGATATCGCGATCTTCCGAAACGCAGGCACGGTAGCCGACCCAGCCGTCGGGATAGGCGGCGGACGCCAGGCCATTGATCTTCAGGTCCAGCGCGCGGCCCGCGCAGCCGCCGACGCGGAAATGGAACCACTGGAAGAATTCGGAACTCGTGTCCTTGCGGATCGCCAGCCGCGCACTGGCCCCTGCGATGCCGAGAACCTGAATGTTGCCGCTGTCGAAGGCCGCGTCGATGCTGATGGAAGCTGAGGTCATTTCACCGTGATAGTCGCGCCCGAGGTGCCGGGGAAGCCCGAGAAAAGCGCATGAGCCATGCGCGGCGCGGCCTGATCGACAGCGGCGAGGTTTGCGCCGTCCCGCTCGGTGTTGTCGGCGCGGCCCTCCCACAGCGCCTGCCCGGTGGCGCGGCTGCGGATCGTCACGGCGAGGTGGCTATGGACCAGAGCGCGCGGCCCCCCGCCCAGATTGAAGCCGACACCGAGCCCGACGCCGCTGTGCCAGCCGCCGGTGGAGCCGCCGACCCCGACCGTAACCGGGCCGTGGCGGCGCTCGGTGCGTTCGGTCTGCCGTTCGACGCGGACTTCGGCGAAACAATCGGCTGCGCCGGGGGTGGCGCTGGCGAAGCGCAGCCCGGCGAGTTCGGCCTCGACCGCTTGGAGCCAGACGCGCGTTTCCAGACTGGCGCCGTCGGTGCCGGGCGCGGCGACCACCGCGACCGCGCTCCGGCCCAGCGCCGCGATGGTGTCAGGCGTGTGGAAGCGGGTGACTTCGACCGGCGCGGCCATGGCGCTCGGGATCGCCGCCGCCAGCGCGAGCGCGGTCAAGAGCCCCCGCACGATCATGGCGCAGCCATCGCCATCGGCTGGACCACTTGGCCATCGGGGAACTTTTTCAGGAGCGCGCTGGCCAGCCGCGCGGCCATCGCGCCGTTGTCCAGCCCGCCGTCGCCTTCGCGCGCCTCACCCTCGGCATGCCCTTCCCACAGCACGCGGCCCGTGGCCTTGTCGCGGATGCGCAGATCGAGCCGGGTGCCAATGATCGCCTTGGCCGGCTTGGAAAGATCAATCGCGAGCGCCATGCCAAAGCCGCTGCCGTGATTGCTGATCGTGGTGCTCATTTCGCCGCTGACTTTCTTGTGCGGGGCCTCTTCGGGCATGACTTCGCTGTGGCTCACCCCGATTTCGGCAATCTGGCCGGGGTCTTGCGCCGTGGCGGTATCATAGCCGCGACGCGCGAGTTCGTCGATCACGGCGGCTTCATAGACGGGGAGCTTGCCATCGCTGTCGTCGCCGGGATCACCGGGCTCGCGGCTCACCACGATGCGGCCTTTGCCGAGCAGGGCTTCGGCATCGGCGGCGCGGTAGGCGGTCACGTCGATCTTTTTGGAGGGCTGCGCGGTCTGGCGGCCGCCAAGGCGCGGGTCATAGCCGTCCTCGCCCCCATGATCATGCCAGCTGCCACCGCCAAACGGCCGCTCGCCCGGCATGCCCTGCGCCATGGCAGAGCCTGCGCTGGCGGACAGGAGGACGGCAGCGAGCAACAAGGCTCTGGCTGAAGCGTGCGTCATGAGCGGCCTTTCCGGCGTTAAGCTGCGATTCCGATGTTCGGGCGTAAGAGCCATGCGCTGTCATTGTCCTGAACGGATGGTTTGTCGATTCCCACAGTCGGCGGGCCTGCTAGTGCGGTGCAGCATTCTTTCGAGGAGTGATTCGTTTGGTCAAAGTTCCCGTTCTCGTCACCGGCGGCGCCGGTTATATCGGCAGCCATGCGGTGCTCGCGCTGAAAGATGCAGGCTGGCCCGTGGCGGTGATCGACAATCTGACCACCGGCTTCCGCTTTGCCATCCCCGAAGGCGTGCCGCTCTATGAGGGCGATATCGAGGACGGCGCGCTGCTGGCGCGGATCTTTGCCGAGCAGAATATCGGCGCGGTGATGCATTTTGCCGGATCGATCATCGTGCCCGAATCGGTCGAGAACCCGCTGAAATACTATCACAACAACACCGCCAAGAGCCGTGCGCTGATCGCGGCGGCGGTGGACGGCGGCGTCAAGCACTTCATCTTCTCCTCGACGGCGGCGACGTATGGCATCCCCGAAGTCTC
>CAIKKO010000563.1 GCA_903828025.1 uncultured Sphingomonadales bacterium | reverse complement strand
TGCGCGACGAGGGCGCCAATGCGCCCGTCACCACCAAACCCCGTGTTCGGGTGACTGAGCAGTTCAAGGTCGAGCGCTACAGCCACGTGATGCACATCGTCTCGAACGTGGTCGGCCAGCTGGATACCGCGCGCGCCGACTCGGTCGATGCCCTGTTCGCAGGCTTCCCCGCCGGCACCGTCAGCGGCGCGCCCAAAGTGCGGGCCTGCGAAGTGATCGCCGAACTCGAACCCGAAACGCGCGGGGCCTACGCCGGCGGCGTCGGCTATTTCGCCCCCGACGGCTCGGTCGACAGCTGCATCGTCCTGCGCACCGGCGTGCTCAAGGACGGCGTGCTCCATGTGCAAGCGGGCGCAGGCATCGTGGCCGACAGCAACCCCGAATACGAACAGCGCGAATGCGAAGCCAAAGCCGGGGCGCTGTTTGCGGCGGCGCGTGAGGCGCTGAGGGTCGCGAGTGAACCGAGGTTCGGGCAGTGAGTGACAGCTTCAAAGTCACTATGCCCTACGAGGATTACCTCGCCGCGAACTGGCTCATGGTCAGGCGAAATTGGCTCTGGCGCGGCGCACTTCGCTATGTTGTCGGGGTGGGAGGACTGATTTTTGCCATCAACCTTGCAACCAGCGCAGTGTCGAACGAACTGAGTCTGGAAAGAATTGTTGCAGACGGCATCACGGGGCTGGTTTTTGCCATCGGCGCGCTTGCGGTCACCTTCCTGTGGCTTCTGTGGTGCATCCCGCGCGCAGCAAAAAAGGCGTATGCCCAATTGTTTGTCGATGGCGTAGAAACCACATACAGCTTCAGTGCCAGCGGCATTCACATTGCGAACAGCCTCGGCACCAGCGATTTCAAATGGCAGCACATCACCAAGTGGGTCGAGGACGACAGGCTGATCTTGCTGTTCCGCACTCGGCTCATGTTTTTTTGCATTCCCAAGAATCAAATTGATGCAGCAATCCAAGATGCCTTGGTCAAGGCAATGTCGGATGCGTCAGTGTCAACCCGTTAGGCCTCCACCATGATCCTAGTCATCGACAACTACGACAGCTTCACCTGGAACCTCGTCCACTACCTCATGGAAATGGGCGCGAAAGTGGAAGTCGTGCGCAATGATGCGATGTCCGCGGGCCAAGCCATTTCCTCCGGCGCGCAGGGGTTCCTGATCTCGCCCGGCCCCTGCACGCCGAATGAGGCGGGGATCAGCCTCGATCTCGTTGGCGCGGCGGCGGATGCAGGGGTGCCGCTGCTGGGCGTGTGCCTCGGTCACCAGTCGATCGGCCAGTATTTCGGCGGCCAGGTCGTGCGCGGCGGGCTGATGCACGGCAAGACCTCGCCCGTCACGCATGACGGCTCGGGGCTGTTCGCGGGCCTCCCCTCGCCGTTCACCGCCACGCGCTATCACAGCCTCGTGGTCGAGAATGTGCCCGACAGCCTCGTGATCAACGCCACGTCTGACGATGCGCATGCCATGGGCTTCCGCCATGTCTCGCTGCCCATCCACGGCGTACAGTTCCACCCCGAATCCATCGCGACCGAGCACGGCCATGCCCTGCTGGCAAACTTCCTCGCGATGTGCGGGATCACCGCCAAGATGCCCACTCACCTCGCGGCATGAACGCGCTACCCGCGATAGGCGCCACTCCGCTCGATGAGGCGGAGGCCGAGGCAGCCTTCGGCGCAATTCTCGATGGCAGCGTGACGGACGAAGCCATTGCGGCATTCCTCGTTGCGCTGTCCGAACGCGGCGAAACCGCCCCTGAAATCGCCGGAGCCGCGCGGGCGATGCGCGCGCGCATGATCCCGGTGAGCGCCCCCGCCAATGCCATCGACGTCTGCGGCACGGGCGGAGACGGACACCACACGCTCAATGTCTCGACCGCCGTCAGCCTCGTCGTCGCGGCTTGCGGTGTGCCTGTGGCCAAGCACGGCAACCGCGCCGCGAGCAGCAAGGCAGGCGCGGCGGACACACTGGAAGCGCTCGGCCTCGACCTGGACCGCGCTGCCGAAACTGCGCAGCTGACGCTGGGTGATCTCGGCATCTGCTTCCTGTTCGCGGCGCGCCACCATCCGGCGATGGGCCGCATCATGCCGATCCGCAAAATGATCGGCCGCCGCACGATCTTCAACCTGATGGGCCCGCTCGCCAACCCGGCAGGGGTGCGCCGCCAGCTCGTCGGAATCGCCCGGCCGGCCTATGTGCCCATCTATGCCGAAGCGATCCGCCGCCTCGGCACCGATCACAGCCTCGTCGTCTCGGGCGACGAAGGGCTCGACGAACTGAGCCTTGCGGGCGGCAACGAGCTGGCCGAAGTCAAGGACGACCACGTTCTCATGCGCCGCGTGTCTGCGACCGATGCAGGCATCTCCGCCGCCCCGGTCGAAGCCCTGCGCGGCGGCGATCCGGCCTACAACGCCGCTGCCCTGCGCGCGCTGCTTGAAGGCCAACACGGCCCCTACCGCGACGCCGTCCTGTTCAGCGCCGCCGCCGCGCTGATGGTCGCGGGCGAAGCCGCAGATTGGCACGAGGGCGTCGAGGAAGCCGCCGAAGCCATCGACAAGGGGCTTGCCAACGCGCTCCTCAACTGCTGGATCGCTGCCCTCAAATGACCGACACGCTCACCACAATCTGCGATACCAAGCGCGAGGAAGTCGCCGCCCACAAGGCCGCGTCCACGCTCGCCGATCTCGCCGCGCGCGCCAGCCAGCAGACCGCCCCGCGCGGCTTCGAAGCAGCCCTGCGCCAGCGCGCCGAAACCGGCGCAGAAGGCACTTGGGCCCTCATCGCCGAAATCAAGAAGGCCAGCCCCTCCAAGGGCCTGATCCGCGCCGATTTCGATCCCCCGGCGCATGCCCGCGCTTATGAGGCGGGCGGCGCGACTTGCCTCTCGGTCCTTACCGACACGCCCTACTTTCAGGGCCACGAGGACTTCCTGATCGCCGCGCGCGCCGCCTGCGCCCTGCCGGTGCTGCGCAAGGATTTCATGGTCGATCCGTGGCAGTGCGCCGAAGCCCGCGCCATCGGAGCCGATGCGATCCTGATCATCGTCGCCGCGCTCGATGATGGCGCGATGGCCGAAATCGAAGCTGCTGCGCGCGAGCAGGGCATGGATGTGCTCGTCGAAGTCCACAACGAGGCGGAGATGGAGCGCGCCGCGCGCCTCCGCTCGCGGCTGATCGGGGTGAACAACCGCGATTTGAAGCGCTTCGTCACCGATCTTGGCACCACTGCCCGCCTCGCCCCGCTCGCGCCCGAAGGTACGCTGCTTGTCGCCGAAAGCGGCATCGGCGGCCACGCGGATGTGCTCACCCTCGCCGCCACCGGCGCGAAGGCGTTCCTCGTCGGCGAGAGCCTGATGCGTCACGACGATGTGGCAGCGGCAACGCGCGCGCTGCTCGGTGGCTGAACGGCCGCTCAAGCTGTTCTTCGACGGCGGCTGCCGCCCCAATCCGGGCATGATGGAAACCGCCGTCGCAGCGCGCGGGCAAGTCTGGCACCGCCCCGCCACAGGGCATGGCACCAACGACCATGCCGAATGGCTTGCGCTGCTCGATGCGCTGGAAGTGGCAGCCACGCTTGGCGGGCGCGATATCGTGCTGCTGGGCGATTCGGCGTTTGTCGTGGGGCAGGCCACCGGGGCGCTGAAACCGCGCGGCGAATTTGCGCCCTATCTGGCGCGCTATGCCAGCCTGACCGCGCAGTTCGAGCGAGTCCGGGTGCGGCGAATCGCCCGCGCGCAAAACCTTGCGGGCATCGCGCTCGCGCAGATTGCGGCTGATCCCGGTCGGCAGACGATCCGCTTTGCCATCTGTCCTACAGCGCGTCCTTGTGGCATCACCGAAGCATGAAACCGTCCTTCTCGTTGCTCCTCAGGCCCGCCAAGCCCGCCGCCAGGTTCCCCGTCGCGTTCTTGCGCAGGACCGTGTCAACTGTGTCAACCTGCCCGACGTTGCGCTCATGAGCGGCCTCTCGCACCTCGATGCGCAAGGGCGCGCGCGCATGGTCGATATCGGCGGCAAGGCGGAAACGCAGCGCGTCGCGGTCGCGCTTGGCACGATCCGCATGGCCCCCGCGACGCTCGCCGCGCTGCGCGATGGCAAGGCGCCTAAGGGCGATGTGCTGGCCGTCGCGCGCATTGCCGGGATCATGGCGGCCAAGCGCACGGCCGAGCTCATCCCGCTGTGCCATCCCCTCGCGCTCGATAGCGTTGCGGTCGAGTTCGCGTTCCTTGCCGATGGCATCGAAGCCCGCGCCACCGCTTCTCTCACCGGGCGCACGGGAGTCGAAATGGAAGCGCTGACCGCCGTCTCGGTCGCGCTGCTCACGGTCTATGACATGGCCAAGGCCATCGACAAGGCGATGGTGATCGACGGCGTGCGCCTCGTCGAAAAGCGCGGCGGCAAATCGGGCGATTGGCGCGCGCCTTGAGCGAAGGCCTCATGACCGACGGGACGCCTGAACCGGCCCGCCCTGATCCGCCGCTGCCGCTGGAGGAGGCGCAGCGCCGCCTCATGGCGCTCGCGCCCGCGCTCCCCATCGAGCACCGCGCCACGGCGGAATGCGCGGGTTTCTATCTCGCGCATCCGGTCATCGCAGAGCGCACCCAGCCCGCTGCCGCCGTCTCCGCGATGGACGGTTATGCCTTGCGCGCCACCGATTTGCCGGGGCCGTGGCACGTGATCGGCGAAAGCGCGGCGGGCGCACCGTTTGGCGGCATGGTCGGCGCGGGCGAGGCAGTGCGGATCAGTACCGGCGCGCTGGTGCCCGGCGGGGCGGACATGGTGCTCATTCAGGAAGACGCGGCGCGCGAAGGCGCAGAGCTCCGCCTCACCGGCACCCCGCCCGCACCGCCCGCGCGGCATATCCGCCCCGCCGGGATGGATTTCACCGCAGGCACGCCGCTGATGGCCGCAGGCACGCGGATCGGCCCCGCGCAGATCGCGCTCGCGCTCACCGCAGGCCTGTCACACCTTGCCGTGCGGCGGCCGCTCAATCTGGTCGTGATCGACAGCGGCGATGAACTGGCCAGCACAGGCAAGCCGCTCCCCGCGCACCAGATTCCCGCCAGCAACAGCGCGATGCTGGCCGCGATGGCCGCGCCATATCCCGTCGTCATCAAGCGGGTCGGCCCGCTGCCCGACCGGATCGACGTGTTGAGCGCCGCATTCGAAGCCGCGCATGAGGCGGACATCATCGTCACCAGCGCGGGGCTTCGGTGGGCGATCATGATCTGGTGCGTCCGGCACTCGCCGCGATCGGCGCGGACCTCACGTTCTGGCGAGTGGCGATCAAGCCGGGCAAGCCGCTGCTCGTTGCCCGTCGCGGCGCACAAATCATCCTCGGGTTGCCGGGCAATCCTGCTGCGGCCTTCGTGACCGGCTATCTGTTCCTGCTGCCGCTGATCCGCGCGGCGCTGGGCGCAGCCGAGCCCCTGCCCCGCCCGTTTCCGGCCCCGCTGCTTCATGCGATGCCCAAGGGCGGCGGACGCATGGAGTTCCTGCGCGCGGTGTGGGACGGCATCGGCGTCACGCTCGACGGGCTTCAGGATTCGGGCGCGCTGTCCTCGCTCGCCCGCGCCAACGCTCTGGTGGTGCGCCCCGCGCATGCGCAGGAGACCCCGGCGGGGCAGTCTGTTCCGGTCTATCTCCTGTAAAAAGCACGGTATTGCTTGACGCCCTGAAATTCGTTGCTTATTCGTTCCGCATTCGTTCGCCATAGGAGACAGGCGTAATGTTGACGCGCAAGCAGCACGAACTGCTCACCTTCATCCAGACCCGCCTTGAGGAGTCCGGCATTTCCCCCTCGTTCGAGGAAATGAAGGAGGCGCTTGATCTCAAATCGAAGTCGGGTGTGCACCGCCTGATTTCGGCGCTGGAAGAACGCGGTTTCATCCGCCGCCTGCCCAACCGCGCGCGCGCGCTCGAAGTGATCCGTGACAGCGACGCGAGCAGCAACAAGGCTGCCCCGCGCGCCACCGCGCAGGCCTCCACCCTCGCGCCGCTGCGCACGCCTGCCCCCGCGCGCGCACCTGCCAACGATGTGATCGAGATCCCGCTCCACGGCCGGATCGCTGCGGGTGTGCCGATCGAAGCGCTCGAGGGCACCGCGATGCTGCCGGTGCCTGCCGCGCTACTCGGTTCGGGCGAGCATTATGCGCTCGAAGTTTCGGGCGATTCAATGGTCGAAGCGGGCATTCTCGACGGCGACTATGCCCTCGTGCGCCGCACCGATACCGCACGCGATGGAGAAATTGTCGTCGCGCTGGTGCGCGGCGAAGAAGCCACACTCAAGTACCTCCGGCGCGAACGCGGCATGGTCCGGCTCGACCCTGCCAATGCGGCCTATGATCCGCAGTTCTACCAGCCGCACGAAGTCCAGGTGCAGGGCAAGCTGGCGGGGCTGCTGCGCCGCTATCACTGATCTGCACCCTCACGGGTTTGGATGCGTGGGTTGCCCTTCTGGCCTTGCCGAATGGGCCGCCCCGGGCTTGAAGGAGCGCTTGCGGTATTGATGCGGTTCGGCTCTGCGGAACCAGCCGTGCTGGCCCTGCGTCTCCGCCACCGTATGGATCCGGCCTGAGACGAGATCGATCGCCAGCCCCCCGGTCTGCCCGAGCAGCGCCCGATCCGCCTTGAGCAGGCGCGGTCGGCACAGCCAAGGCAAGCGCCGATCGGCGATGACGATATCGGCTTTGGCGCAGGCTGCGGCCATCTGTGGCAGGTCGATCATATCGCGGCCGCGCGCCATCAGGAGCTCGAAGCGCCGTCCGCCGCGCACCAGCGTCACGGCGCAGAAGTCCGGGTTGCACCGCGCACCCGGCCAAGTGTCGAGCGCCACCACCTCGCCCGTCATCCCGGCGTTTTCGAGGAGCGCCGTGCGCGTATAGCCATCCTCGCGAACCGCGCGCAGCACCAGCAGTTCGGGACCCTCCCCCGTTATCCCGACATGGTGGCCATCGCCCGATACCAGCACGTCGGGCGTCCGGGTGAGCAACAGCGCCAGCGCAGCAAATGTGATCGGCGCAAACCCCCAGAGCCGCACCCGCCCGCTCCACAATGCCAGCCACAAGAGCCCCGCTATGAACATCCCGAACATAGCGCCCGACATGCCCGGCATCATCGTGACCGCCCCGGGCTGCGCGGCCACAACATGCGCCAGCCACAGCAGCAGTTCGAGCGACTTGCCCACCGCCCACCACGCCAGCGCGCCGATCCCGGCCAGATCGAGCGCGAGCGCCAGCGCGATCAGCGGCATGGTCAGCACCGTCGTCAGCGGTATCGCGATGACATTGGCCGCTGCCCCGTAAATGCCTGCCCGGTGGAAATGAAACAGGCTCATCGGCATCAGCGAAAGCTCGATCACGAGGCCCGTCAACAGCAGCATCACCAGGTGTCGGCCCAGCCGCACGATCCGCCCTTCGTCGCGGTGCGCGATGAACGCCTTGGACGGGGCCGCGTTGCTGAAAGAGATGATCGCGATCACCGAGGCAAAGCTCATCTGGAAGCTCGGGCCGATCACCGCTTCGGGCCAGATCAGCATGACCAGCAGCGCTGCCGTCGCCAGCAGCCGCAGCGAGAGCGGATCGCGCCCGAGCGCCAGCGCGGCAAGCACGAGCAGCGAGCCCGCCACCGAACGCACGGTCGGCACTTCCGCCCCGGTCAGCACCGTATAGAACAGTCCGACACCCGCTCCCACCCCGGCTGCCAGCAGCGGCAGGCGAACGCGCAGCGCGATGAACGGGAACAAAGCCAGCAGCCGGATGGTCAGGAGATAGGCTCCCGCGATCACCGCGCTCACATGCAGGCCGCTGATCGAAAGCAGGTGTGTAAGGCCCGCATCGCGCATCGCATCCTCATCGGTCTGCGCGATTGCGCCGCGGTCGCCGCTGGCGAACGCCGCCGCAATCGAGCCGGGCGATCCGGTGAGCTGTGCGCGCACATGATCGGCAAGGTGCTGCTGCAACTGGCGCAGCGACCAGCGATCTTCCGCGCGCGCCACAATGGTGACCGGACCAACCACGCTGCCGGTGGCGGCCAGCCCTTCGAACCACGCGGCGCGCGCGAAATCGTAGGAGCCCGGGAGCATTGGCGGCGCAGGCGGCATCAACCGCGCGCGCAGCCGCACTTCGGCACCCTCGGCAAGACCCGGAACATCATTCTCCAGCGGAAGGTTGACCCGCACCTGGAGCATCCGGTCATGGCCTTGGACCTGGGCCGCGAGCAGCAGACGCACCCGATCGCGTGCGCCTTCCTCCTGCCGGTCGAGCACACGGCCCTGAAGCCACGCCACTTCGGGCCGGTCGATCCCCGGCTCGCCCACCAGCGCCGACTTGACCCAGATCGCGGTGCAGCCTGCCGCCAGCATCAGCGCCATGCCGATCAGCGCAGCGCGCAAGTGCCCCAGTTCACCCTCGCGATCAATCGTGAGGCCCAGTACCGCCGCCGCACCGCACAACGCCAGAAACCCGGCCCATTGCCACGGCCCCGGCAGCACCGCCCAGCCAGCGATTCCAACGCCGAAGCCCACCGCAAGCCACGGTCCGCGCTCGAACGGGCGCGCCGCGAGGAACGCCTCCATGGTGCGGTGCATGCTGGACAAGGCGCGCAGCTTGTTCCAAAGGCTTTTGCGCTGCCGCAAAGGTTTCTCGGGTGCCCGTTGGTCCCGGCCCTGCGCGGCAAGCAGGTCGGCTCCGGGAGAGGTGTGGGCCGGGGTCGGCATGGCCGGGATTAGGAAGGATTGCGCCGCATATGGCAAGCGCCAGTGACACCGTTTCTGCAGGATCGAACGCAGGCGGAACCGCGCCGCGCACTGGTGTCGTCACCCGTTTCGCCCCCTCGCCCACTGGCTACCTCCACATCGGCGGCGCGCGCACCGCTCTGTTCAACTGGCTGTTCGCCCGCCACCATGGCGGCACCTATCTGCTGCGGATCGAGGATACCGACCGCGCCCGCTCCACCGATGCGGCGATCGAGGCGATTTTCGATGGGCTGAACTGGCTCGGCCTCGGCGGCGACGAAGCGCCGGTGTTCCAGTTCGCCCGCTCGGATCGCCATGCGCAAGTGGCGCACCAGCTGGTCGAGGCGGGCCATGCTTATCGCTGCTTTCTGACGCCGGAGGAGCTGACCGCACGGCGCGAGGCAGCGCAGGCGGCAAAGCGTCCCTTCCGTCTGCAAAGCGAATGGCGCGATGCCGATCCGTCGACCTGGCCCGCAGACAAGCCCTACGTGGTGCGCATCAAGGCCCCGCGCGAGGGCGCGACGACCATCGACGACCTCGTGCAAGGGTCGATCACGGTCCAGAACGCGGAGATCGACGACTATGTCATCCTGCGTTCGGACGGCACCCCGACCTACATGCTTGCGGTGGTGATCGACGATCACGACATGGGCGTGACCCACGTGATCCGCGGCGACGATCATATCAACAACGCTTTCCGTCAGCTGGTCGTGATCCACGCAATGCAAGCCGTTGAAGCGGGCTGGCAGGTGCCGGCTTACGCGCATATCCCGCTGATTCACGGCGCGGACGGGGCCAAGCTGTCGAAGCGCCACGGCGCGCTCGGCGTCGATGCTTATCGCGACGAGTTGGGGCTGCTGCCCGAAGCGGTGTTCAACTACCTGCTGCGGCTCGGCTGGGGCCACGGCGACGCCGAGATCATCAGCCGCGACGAAGCCGTCCAGTGGTTCGATATCGGCGATGTCGGCAAGGGTGCGGCGCGTTTCGACCTGAAGAAGCTGCTCAACCTCAACGGGCACTATTTGCGTGAGGCGGACGATACGCGGCTCACCGCGCTGGTGGCGGAGCGGCTTGCCAGTGTTGATGAGGCCAGTGTTGCTGCGGCCGGTCTTGATGAGGCCGGTCTTGATGAGGCCGGTATCGCGCTGCTTGAAACCGCGATGCCCGTGCTCAAGGTGCGTGCTGCGGATATGAACGAGCTGACCGCATCGGCGCGCTTCCTCTTCGCGCAGCGCCCGTTGTCGCTGGACGAGAAGGCCGTCGGCCTGCTCACCGACGATGGCCGCGCGCTGCTGGGTGCCATCGCGGCACGGCTGGAGGGCGAGGACTGGTCGGCAGGCACGCTTGAAACCGCGCTCAAGGCCATGGCGGAGGAGCGCGGCATCGGGCTCGGCAAGCTGGCGCAGCCGCTGCGCGCCGCGCTGACCGGCACGACTACCTCGCCGGGGATTTTCGACGTACTTGTGCTGCTGGGCCGCGCCGAATCGCTGGCCCGGATTGCAGATCAAAGCGGCATGGGCTCATAGTGTAACTTTGCGGGCGCAAGCTCGAACAGGTTTTCGGGCGGCAACCGGCCGCAATCGACGTGCGAACAGGAGGGCATAGCGTGAGCGACAATCAGGCGACTTTGACCGAGGACGGCAAAACCACCGCAATGCCGATCAGGAGCGGCACGATCGGCCCCGATGTCATCGACATTCGCAAGCTCTATGCCGAGACCGGCAAGTTCACGTACGACCCGGGCTTCACCAGCACCGCGAGCTGCGACAGCGCGATCACCTATATCGACGGCGATGAAGGCGTGCTGCTCCACCGCGGCTATGCCATCGGTGAGCTGGCCGAGCATTCGAGCTTCATGGAAGTGAGCTACCTGCTGCTCAACGGCGAACTGCCTTCGTCCGACGAGCTTGAGCAGTTCTCGCGCACGATCACCCGCCACACGATGGTGCACGAACAGCTCAGCACGTT
>CAIKKO010000562.1 GCA_903828025.1 uncultured Sphingomonadales bacterium | reverse complement strand
GGTCGGTCGCCAGTTCCTTCCACGTGATCCGCCAGCTTTCATGGCGCGGGTTCACGAATTCGAGCAGCACCAGCAGCAGGTGGAAGCCGATGCCGATGGTGATCGCGGTCGATGCCTTGGCAATCGAATTGGGCGCGTAGTACCAGAAGGTGACCATCGCGAAGAGCACGGCGGGCTGGAACCACGTGAAGAACAAGCGCTTGAACGGGCCGCCCTCCACCTTGGGGATATTCTCCCAGCCGATGGTGACCGGTGACTGCGTTCCGACAATGCGCTTACCGACGCGAATTCCGTCCATCCCGGGCCCCCAATGATGCGGTGCAACGATGGGAAGATGGCGAATTTTTGACGGTCGTCAAGCCAGCAATTTCGGGCACTTTGGGGCATTGAGAGCCGCAGCGCGGCGCAGTGTGCGCTGCGCTGCGGCATGAGTATTACGATGTATTACTCAGAGGTGCTCGAGCACATATTCCGCCGACGAGACATTGAAGTCGCCGGGGGCCTCGATATGGACCTGTTCCACCGTGCCATCGTTCACGATCAGCGCAAAACGCTGGCCGCGGATGCCAAGGCCAAAGCCCGTGCCGTCCATCGTGAGGCCGAGCGCCTTGGCGAAATCGCCATTGCCATCGGCCAGCATCGTCACGTCGGCCGAACCGGCAGCCGCACCCCAGGCCTTCATCACGAAGGGATCGTTGACCGCAGTGCAGGCGATCTCGTCAATGCCCTTGGCGCGAATCTCGGCGGCCTTCTGAACGAAGCCGGGCAGGTGCTTGGCTGAGCAGGTGGGGGTGAAGGCACCCGGCACCGAGAACAGCGCGACGCGCTTGCCGGCAAAGTATTCGGCGGACTGCACCGCATCGATACCGTCCGCCGTGGCTTTCACCAGCTTTACATCGGGCAGCTTGTCTCCAACCGCAATCGTCATGGGTGAGGTCCTTTCCTGTGGGTCTGTGCGTGAATGCGCGAGAGCCGATATAAGCGCGGCCTGTGACAGCGCAACCGTCACCGGCGGCCGCGCGCACAGGATACGTGTCAACAGCGTTAATTCCGGTTTACCCGGCATCTTGTACAACCGGGAACCCTGATGCCGCACACTTCTCCCGGGGCACGCAATGGCCCCGCAGGGAGATTCTGGGCATGAGCACATCACTGTTCAAGGCTGCGGCCACCGGCGCGCTGCTGGTCATGGCGAGCACGCCAGCGCTGGCCGCGCCGGGCTGCTGGTCGAGCGGACTGGTGCAGGCGGCAAAGCTGCGTCAGCTTGATGTCATGCTGATGGTCGGTTCGCTGCGCTGCCGGACCGGCGGGCAGGACTATCGCGCCTCCTACGACCGGTTTCTGATGCGGCACCGCTCGATGCTGGGCAAAGTGAATCAGGCGATCCTTGCCGAGATGCGCGGCAAGCTCGGCGCGATTGGCGCGCTTGAGGCGCTCGATCAGGCGAGCGTGCGCATGGCCAACCAATATGGCGAGCAGGCCGCCTATGGGTGCAGCGATCTGGCCGAAGTGACCGCAGCACTGGCGGACAGCGCCGACGAGG
>CAIKKO010000561.1 GCA_903828025.1 uncultured Sphingomonadales bacterium | reverse complement strand
TTTGCGCAAGGCATCGCGCACCGCCTCCGGGGTCAGCCGCGCGACCGCTTCCAGCTCCTGACGGTAATGGGCCGGGTCACCCGAATAGAGCAGCCCTTCCGCCAGCGTCGGGGCCTTGCCGGCCATGCCACCGACCGACTCCAGACCGCGGATCTGGCCGCTGGCGAACTGCGTGGCCGCGCGCGAGAGTTCGTCCGCCGTGGGGCCGCTCTCCGCCAGCCGGGCGATCTCGGTATCGAGCGCCTTGCCCACCGCGACCGGATCCTGCCCCGGCTTCACATCGGCCGAGACCGAGAATTGCCCGGCCTTGGCGTAGATGTCGGCAGAGGCGGATGCTGCCACCGCGATCTGGCTGCCGCGCACCAGCGCATCATCGAGCCGCGAGCTGGCGAGCCCGCCGAGGATAAGCCCGCCGACTTCGAGCGGCAGATAATCCGGATTATCGAGCCCGGGGACCGCCCAGATCCGGTAGACCCGGGTCGTGGCCACGGCATCCGTCACCGTGCGCGCAATCGGGGCGGGGAGGGTCGGCACCGGCGCGTCGACTGGCTGAACAGCAGGCCCGGCCGGGATCGCGCCGAACCACTTGGCCATCTTGGCTTGCGCGGTGGCAAGATCAATATCGCCTGCGAGCACGATCACGGCATTGTTCGGCCCGTAGTGATCGTGGAACCAGCCCTTCACGTCATCGAGCGAGGCGCTGTCGAGATCGGTCATCGAGCCGATGGTGGTATGGTGATAGGGATGCCCCGCCGGATAGAGCGTCTCGAACTCCTCGTATTCGAGGAGGCCGTAAGGGGCGTTGTCACCCTGCCGCTTTTCGTTCTGGACGACTCCGCGCTGGGTATCGAGCTTGGTCTGCGTCACCGCGCCGAGCAGATAGCCCATGCGATCGCTTTCCAGCATCAGCGCGCGGTCGAGCGCGGCGGTGGGCACGGTCTCGAAGTAATTGGTGCGGTCGAACGAGGTCGTGCCGTTGATGTCGGTCGCCCCGATCTCCTTCATCGGCTTGAAGTAGTCGCCTGGCGAATGTTCCGATCCATAGAACATCAGGTGTTCGAAAAAGTGCGCAAACCCGGGCTTGCCGCGCGGCTCGTTCTTGGAGCCGACCTTGTACCACACCGAAACCGCCACCACCGGGGCCTTGCGGTCGGTGTGGACCAGCACGGTCAGGCCGTTGGGCAGGGTGAAGCGCTCGTAAGGAATGTCGACCGCCTTCACCAGATCGGCGAGCGGGGCGGGCTTCATCGCGGCGACAGGGTTTGGCGCTGGTGCCGCCGCCAGTGCGGGCAGGGCAGCGAGGATGAGCGGGCAAGCGAGCAGTTGGGCCTTCAGAGTGCGAAGCATGCGTGTCCTGCTGTCAGGTTAAATCGGCAAACGAGCGATGGGGAGACCATGCACCCGTTCTTCCAGAGCATGGTTTGTCTGAACAGAAGCAAAATAGTCACAGCCCGCGATTCGGTCGCGGTTTGCCTTTTGGGGATAGCGTGCCGGGGAGGTTGACACGGTTGACACGGTCCTGGGTGAAAGATCCGATTGATGACGAAGGGCATTTTGATCGAGATTTTCGATCAATGGGTGGGCGTGGTCGAGAAGCGGGCCAGTCACCCGGAAACCATAGCCCAGATGTGTAGCTGTAGGACAGGGCTGCTGACCACTCCGGACCCGTGGGGCATCCACAAGCGTTTGCACCGGACCGGACCAGCCTCGGAATCCGGCGGTCGGCATCGCAAATTTTGATCCAGATCCTTGTGTGGCCGAAAAGTCACACTACCTTTCGAGGCAACAGGAGTTTGCAGCACCATGAACCTCGAGAAATTCACCGACCGCGCCAAGGGCTTCCTGCAGGCGGCGCAGACCGTGGCTATTCGCAACAACCACCAGCGGATCACGCCCGACCATGTGCTCAAGGCCTTGCTGGAAGACGGCGAGGGCATGGCATCGGGCCTCATCCAGCGCGCGGGCGGCAATGCCGCGCTGGCGCAGGCGGAAGTCGACAAGGCGCTGGCGAAGATCGCGGCGGTTTCGGGCGCGGGCGCGCAGCAGACGCCGGGGCTGGATAACGATGCCGTGCGCATGCTCGATTCGGCAGAGCAGATCGCGGCGAAATCGGGTGATGCCTATGTCACGGTCGAGCGCATGCTCGTCGCGCTGGCGCTCGCTTCGACCACCTCGGCGGGGCAGGCGCTCAAGGCGGCCAATGTCACCCCGCAGGCGCTGGAAGCGGCGATTACAGCCCTTCGCGGCGGCCGCACGGCGGACAGCGCCGGGGCGGAAAACGCTTATGAGGCAATGAAGAAATACGCCCGCGACCTGACGGAAGCGGCGCGCGAGGGCAAGCTCGATCCCGTCATCGGGCGCGACGAGGAAATCCGCCGCACGATCCAGATTCTGGCGCGGCGGACCAAGAACAACCCCGCGCTGATCGGCGAACCGGGCGTGGGCAAGACCGCGATCGCCGAGGGCCTCGCGATCCGCATCGCCAATGGCGACGTGCCCGACAGCCTCAAGCACCGGCGGCTGATGTCGCTCGACATGGGCAGCCTGATCGCGGGCGCCAAGTACCGCGGTGAGTTCGAGGAACGGCTCAAGGCGGTGCTCGACGAGGTGAAAGGCGCCGAGGGCGAGATCATC
>CAIKKO010000560.1 GCA_903828025.1 uncultured Sphingomonadales bacterium | reverse complement strand
TGTTTGCCGGGATGGAAGAAGCGCCCCAGACCGCACCAGCCCCGACCCCGCGCCCCCAGCCCGCCGCCACCGTGCTCGAAGAACTGGCGCGCCTGCCCGCTCCGTCAGCGGCAGAGGAACCGCTTGAGCCGGTCGATGCCGAGCCGGTGATGGTCGCCGCGCTGCGCGCGATTGTGGGCGACGAGGATGCCACGGGCAAGATGACGGCGGTGCTGTTTCAGGATTTTCAGGTCCGCTGCCGGATGCTGGGGCTGCGGCAGGCCCCGCTCGATCTGGCCGGGTTCACGCGCCGGTTTGCCGCCGCGCGCGCCGGGATCTTCGAAGGGCTGGAAGATGAATGGGCCCCCGCGCTGGAAGCCGGGAGCAAAGTGCCGGACGACATGCTCGGCGCGTTCCTGCTGATCGCGCGGGCGGCCTGCGAAAACCGTCCGTGCCCGAGCGATCAGGACTTGGCGCACGTCTACGGCACCAGCTCGCTCGGCCGCGCGCGCCGCGTGCTGGGCTATATGGAAGAGCGCGACATCATCGTTGCGCGCACCGACCTCTCCGGCCGCCGCTCGATCACGATCCCGGCGCTCGGCTGGACCACGGAGCCGACCGCGCCATGACCGGCGATGCCGAACCCGCGCTGGGCCGGACCGAGCGGCGCTTGCTGCGGCGGATTTTCAATGGCCGCACGGTGCCGATCATCGCCGATGGAAAGCCGTTTCTGACCTACAAGGAGGCGAGCCGGTACTTGCTCTCGCTGACGGATGCGGCGCGGGAGCGGGCTTATGCGCAGATGCGGGACGGGGCCGCTTAGAGGGTTGCGCACTGATCGGCGGCGGCAATCGCTTCGGCGCCAAGATCGCGCAGGGCTTTCGCGGTATCCGACAGCAGCCCGTCGGTGATCGGCCGCTCGCCAGACATGAACCGCCGGATGGCGCGCTCGTCGATCCCGAGCCGCCGCGAAAACGCCGTGGTGCCGCCGAACAGCTGGACACAGTACGCGAAGTGATCTTGCCGGTTTTGCATGGCGGCTGTCATACGTCGTCCTGCGGCCAAGGCAATGCGCGCGTCACTGATAGCGCAGCGTGTTGGCGAACCCCTCGCCCGTCTTGGTCATCGTGACGAGCTTGCGCAAGTTTGCGCGAACATGGCGTTCGAAGCGCCGATCATCGTAGATGCCCGTGACCGGATAGTCGTCCTGACCGAGCAGCTGCTTGAGCCGCTCGGCGAACAGGGCCTGATCGTCCTTGCCGGCCGCGATGCGCACGGCGCGGCAGACCCATTCTTCCGCCGCCGCCTTGTCATAGTCGTCCTGCGCCGAATAGCCCTGCTTGTCGGCGACGATCTGATCGAGGCGCGCGGCTTCCATCCGGCTGGCGAGCCATCTGCGGACCGCCGCGCCGTCCCACGCCTTGGGCGGCGTGTCAGTTCCCATCCGCATCGACCATGAACACCATCGGCTTGCCGCGCGATTCAGGCTCCCACCCCGCCTCCAGCGCCGCCCGGATGCCGCGCGCGACAATCGCGTCGCTGATCTGCAGGCGGCCGCGCTGCATGCCTTTGAGCAGGCGCTTCGGCGGGGGAAATTCGAGCAGAGCCTCGCGCTGGGTGTGCGTGCGCAGCAAGGCCACGGTCATGCCCTTCCAGCCCTCCGAGCCGTTGCGCGATTGCGATTCGCTCCACTGCGGCTCGCTGCGCAGCTCCCACTCATAGGCGAGCCCGTCGACATCGACGCTACCGGAAAGCTTGTGGATCTGGGCCATGCGGCGTCCCTAGCAGGTCTTTCGCCGGATGCCACTGCGGGGTTGCAGTGGGACGCTATCTCCCCAACTCTCGTCATCCCCGCGCAGGCGGGGATCGAGGATGCCGCAGCGCTGCGCCGCTCTGGATCCCCGCCTGCGCGGGGATGACGAAGTGTTGGGGTCAGGGGCTGTTGGATTTGGCGGCGCGGCGGTGCTGCGGCTGGGCAGGGAGGGGTGATCGCGCGACCGGTGCGGCGCCTGCAAAGCGCTGCGGGGAGGGCGTTGTGTGCTGTATCTTGGCGAGTGGCCGGATGGGACAGCG
>CAIKKO010000559.1 GCA_903828025.1 uncultured Sphingomonadales bacterium | reverse complement strand
CGCCCCTTCGGCCGCTTCTTGCCGAGAACCACCAGAAAACGTCCTCATAGGTCAGGATCACTGCAGGTTGGTATAGGGCCCCCTGACACACAGGTCGCCACCCGAACGATACTTTCCTGGGGAGGAAAGCGGGCCCGTCGCGCGAGACATCGCGCGGCGGGCCTTTTTGTTGCGCGTATGGCTAAGACGCTATCAGATCAGCACGAAATCGGCGTCGGTCAGCAGCAAACCCCTCGTCAGCGTCGCAAACTGGATCGCGTCGGTAAGGCCGTTCGTGCTGCCGTTCGCATCGTAGAGCAGCGCGCCGGTGCTGGAATTGTAGATGATGTGATCATTTGCGTCGATCGTTCCGCCGGTGGTGATCACTTTGAACATACTTGGCGTGATCGGGCCGCTGGTGCCGGACAGGGCCGTGAAGATCGTATGATCAAGCGCAATCGTATCGTCCGCGACCGAGAAATCGGTGATCCGGTCGAATGCCTTCGTGCCGACCGGGCCCAGCGCGGTATCGAACACGAACGTATCCTTGCCCGCGCCGCCGGTCAGGACATCGGAGCCGGTCCCGCCCCGGAGGATATCGTTCCCGGCATCGCCATAGAGCTTGTCGTTGCCCGCGCCGCCGATCAGCGTGTCGTTCCCGGCATCGCCATGCAACGTATTGGAACGCTTTGATCCGGTCAGCGTATCGGCGAAGACCGAGCCGTTGACCGCTTCGATTGCGGTGAGCTTGTCGGTCCCGTCGCCGCCGGTTGCGGTGCCCGCTGCCAGATCGACCGTGACGCCGCCGGCAGCGCCGCCATATTCCACGGTGTCGAACCCGCCCCTGCCGTCGATGGTGTCATTGCCGCGGCCGCCGACGAAGAAGTCCGCGCCTGCGGAGCCGCGCAGCGTATCGTTGAAGCGCGAACCGATGATGCGTTCGATCGAGGTCAGCGTGTCGTTGCCGCTGCCGCCGGTGGCGGTTCCGGCGGCCAGATCGACCGTGACCGCAGTGCGGGCGTCCGCATAGGATGCGGTGTCGATCCCGCCGCGACCATCGATCGTGTCGTTTCCGCCGAGCCCCTTGAACGTGTTGCGGCCAGCATCGCCTGCGAGCGTGTCATTGCCCGCGCTGCCCACCAGATCCTCAATGCTCGTGATTGTCGATGTGCCCCAGACCGTCCTGGCGGTCCCGGCGGCGAGGTCGACAGACACATTGCCCACGAAACCGTCATAGCTGAGCAGATCCTCGCCCCCGCCGCCGTCGATCGTGTCGTTGCCCTTGGAGCCGTCGAAGGCATCGTTACCAGCCGAACCGATCAGCACATCATCGCCCGTCAGGATCAGCTGAAAGAGCCAATAGCTTGACCCACCGGCGCTCAGATTGGAAATGTAGTCCCCGACGGACAGTTTCATTCCGGTCAGGCTATAGTTCAGCCCGCCGTTGCCATCGAAGCCATAGAGCGCGTTGATCGTGCCGGACGAAAAGAAGCCCGTTGGATCATACTGGAAATGGACGCCCGAGAACGCTTCGGTCAGATCGCCGGATGCATCGAGAACTTCGAAGTCGGTGCTCGTCTGCGCGCCATATCCCTCGGCCAGCGAGGCGGCGCCCCCGTTGCCCGATTGATAGACCGTAAAGACCGCCATAAAATCTCCAGGCCCTGCGGGAAACGCCCGGCGGCATAGGTCATTGTGCGCAGCCTACCGGTCAAGGCGAGATGCATCCAGAATTGTGGGCTCCGCACCAGCAGGACAAACTCAGAGCCCGGCGCGCCAGCGGCTGAGGCGCGTGACTGCGTCCTCCAGCATCGTGGGCGGTTTGCAATGGCACAGGCGCACGATGGTTTCGAGGCCGCCGTCTCCCTCCCACAGCGCCGATAGCGGGATCGAGGCCACACCCGCCTCGCGCACCGCGCGTTCGCTGAAGCTGCGGTCGCTCAGCGCGATACCGCTGGCGGCAAGGTCGATGCAGGCGAACCACGTGGCGGCACTTTCGAGCACGGCGAAGCCTTCGCGGGCCAGACCCTCGATCAGCACGCGGCGCGAGGTGGACCATTCGGCGTGGAGCGCGGCGGTGATCGCCGGATCGGCAAGGCCCTCGGCGGCGGCATATTGCAGCATCGGCGGGGTGGTGAACGTGAGGAACTGGTGCGCCTTGGCGAGCACGGCGGCCATAGCCGCGTCCGCCACCATCCAGCCGACTTTCCAGCCGGTCGCGCCGAAGATCTTGCCCGCCGAGCCGATCTTGATCGCGCGCGCGGCCATGCCCGGCTGTGCCAGCAGCGAGCGGTGCGTGCAGCCATCAAAGCGCACCGCTTCCCACACTTCGTCGCAGATCGCGATGAGATCGTGATCGGTGCAAAGTCGCGCGAGCAGGGCCAGTTCGTCGGGACTGGCGACCGAGCCAGTGGGGTTGAGCGGATCGTTGACGATCATCGCGCGGGTGCGGGGTGTGATCGCAGCGCGGATGGCTGCCTCGTCATAGTGCCAGCCGGGCGGGGCGAGCGGCACGAACACCGGCACGCCGCCCGCGCGGCGCACCAGCGGGGCATAGGCATCGTAGGCGGGGGCTAACAGCAGTATTTCGCTGCCCGGCGCTTGGTCGTTCGGCCCGACCACGGCGAGGATCGCAGCGGCAATCGCCTCGGTCGCGCCCGAAGTGACGATCACCGACTCGCGGGTGAGGGCGAGCCCCTGCGTGCGGTCATAGAACGCGGCGACGGCATCGCGCAGTTCCGGCACGCCCGCGCTGGGGGGATATTGCTGCGAGCGTTCGGCCATCGCGCGCACCGCGGCGGCGGTAAGCGCAGCGGGTGGGGGGCTATCGGGAAAGCCCTGCCCGAGGTTGATCGCGCCGAGGCTGCGGGCAAGGCCGGACATGTGTTCGAACACCGTGACGGGCATGGCGGTGTAGATCGGGTTGAGGCGGGCCAGGGGCTGAGGTCGGGTCATCGGCTGGTATGCTAGCGCGGCGTTTGCGGCCTGCCCACCCCCGACCCCTCCCGCATGCGGGAGGGGAGCATAAGGGCAAGCCCCTCCCGCTTGCGGGAGGGGTTTGGGGTGGGCTGGGAAGACACACCTTTTTTCGCGCCGCCCTGAACCGGTTCCCGCAGCGCTGACGCCTTTGCTTTGGGAACGGGCCGCCTTGGCCTCGGGAGCGAAGGAGCCACGGTGATGACACTCGTCAGGATGAATGCCCTCGATCTGGGCGGTGGATACGATGTGCAGGTGGATGCCGGGGCCAACGCCGACCTGCTGGTGCGGACCAATCAGGGGGGCCAGTGGATCACCCGGCTGGCGGACGAGGGCGTGCGCAGCACGGTCGCGGCGAACTGGCCGGTGGGCAACTATGCCTATGGCGGCGTGCAGCAACTGAGCGGCGGGGGCTATGTGGTTTACGGCACCATCCACGCCGGGCTGGGGCGCGGGGTCATGCTGCAGACGTACAACGCGGCGGGCCATGCGGTGGGGCATGAGATCTATCCGATGGCCGAACAGGG
>CAIKKO010000558.1 GCA_903828025.1 uncultured Sphingomonadales bacterium | reverse complement strand
GTGGGCTCGGCGCTGCCCAAGACGCCGAAGTGGAAGATCAACTTCAGCCCGCGCTACGAAGCCAGCCTTGGCAGCCACGGCAAGCTGATCTTCCTCGGTGACATCACCCGCACCAGCTCGATGCGCAACGATACGGAAGGCACCTTCCTGCTCATCCGTCCCACGACCACGGTCATCAACGGCAGCATCACGTACCGCGAACCCAACGACCACTGGGATCTCGCGGTGGGCGGCACCAACCTCACCAACGAGCGTTACCTGACCACCGGTCAGGCGCAGCTCGCCGGCGGCCAGATCTACGGCACCTACAGCCGCCCGGCCGAATGGTATGCCCGCGTCGGCGTGAAGTTCTGATCTACCTAGCGGGCGGGCACACACCATGTGCCCGCCCCACTTTATCCGGGAGACATATCGTGCCTGAGACCGCGCATTCCGAATTCTGGAAAGGCATCAAACCGGTCGAGAAGGTGTTCCGCGAAGGCGGGCTTCCCGAGGTCTACATGCCCAAGATCGCTGAAGGCGATGAGCGGTACTGGGTGCCGATCAGCGAGACGGTCAGCTCCAAGCCGGTCTGGATCAGCCCGAGCAAGAACATGTGGGCCGATGTGCTCATGTCGAAGTCGGCAGGTCTGGTGAACCGCCACTACCACCCGCATCCGATCTGGGCCTACACGATCAGCGGTAAGTGGGCCTATCTCGAGCACGAATGGACCGCGACCGCGGGCGATTTCATTTATGAAACGCCGGGCGAGAGCCACACGCTCGTCTGCTATGAGCACGAGGACCCGATGAAGGTGTTCTTCGTCGTCTCCGGTCCGCTGATGTGGCTGGACGAAGAGGGCAACACCACCGGTCACTACGACGTGTTTGATTACATGAAGGCGGCGCGCGAGCACTACGACGCGGTCGGCATCGGTGCCGACTATGTCGATACCCTGATCCGCTGAGAGGCCTGAACCATGACCATGACCGCACCGCCTTCGAGCAAGAAGGCGATTGTCGATGTGCCGTTCGCGCACCGCGATCTGGTCGCCCGGCTGAGCCCGGGCGGCCGCTATATCGACGCTGAGACCGACGTTGACAGCCCCTGGGTGCCGTTTGGTGACAACGCGGCGATCAAGCACCTTGCGTTCGATGTGCGGCAGGGCATCTTTTCGAACATCCTGTGGGTGAAAAGTCCCGGCACGATCGGCACGCACCTCCATCGCGGCACGATCGTGATGGTCTGCCTCGAAGGCAGCGTGCGCTATCTGGAGTACGACTGGGTGGCCTCTCCCGGTGGGCTGATCCTTGAAGTGCCGGGCGAAAGCCACACGCTCGTCACCGAGCATCCCGACGGCGTAAAGCTGTTCGGGTGGATGCAGGGCCCGATCGACTTCTTCGACGAGAACGGCGTGTTCGTCGACACTTCGGACGTCTGGTGGTTCATCAACCACTACGAGACCTATTGCCGGGAAAACGACATTCCCATCAATCCCAAGCTTTATCTGTAAAAGGCACGACACCCATGGCCACCATGACCGCCCCGCCGTCAGGCGCCTACAAGATCGTCGATGTGCCCGAGCTTTACGGCGCACTCATCAAATCAAAGGGCATCGAGGGCACGTATGTCGGCGCTTCCGAGGTCGAAAGCCCGTGGGTCCCCTTCGGCGACAATGCTGCGATCCGCCATCTCGCGTTCGACGTGCGCGACAACGTCTATGTCAACATCCTGTGGATCAAGGGCCCGGGCGTGATCGGCACGCACAAGCATCGCGGCCGTGTCTGGGCGATCGGGCTCGAAGGCTCGTTCCGCTATCTGGAATATGACTGGGTGTGCAAGCCGGGCGAGTTCATCACCGAGACCCCCGGCACCGCGCACACGCTGGTCACCGATGATCCCAATGGCATGAAGGCGCTGTTCCACATGCAGGGCGCCAACGAGTTCTTCGACGAGCATGGCAACCATGTCGAGACGCTCGATGTGTGGTGGTTCATGAACCACTACGAGACCTACTGCCGCGAGCACGATATCCCCATCAACAAGCAGCTTTACCTCTGAGCCCGGCCTGAGATGAGCGCCGCAGTCGTCCCCAAGCTCGGTCCTGTGCCGCGGGGCACGTATTTGCGCGATTGCTGGTACGTGGCCGGTTGGGCCTCCGATCTTGGCAGCGCGCCGCAGCAGCGCGTGTTTCTGGAAGACCCCGTCGCGCTGTTTCGCGACGAGGCGGGCACGGCCCATGCGGTTTCGGGCCGCTGTCCGCACCGTTTTGCGCCGTTGGGGCAGGGCAAAGTGGTGGAAGGGGCGCTGATGTGCCCCTATCACGGTCTGCGCTTCGACGGCTCGGGGGCCTGCGTCCACAACCCGCATCCGGGCGGCCAACTCCCTGAGAACCGGCTTCAGGTCTATCCGCTCGCCGAAACCCACGCGCTCCTCTGGATCTGGATGGGCGATCCGGACAAGGCCGATCCGGCGCTGATTCCCGATTTCAGCTGGCTGTCCGATCCGCGCTGGGAAGCCGTGCGGGGCACGGCGCTGGCCGAGGGGCACTACGAACTCTACAGCGACAATATCCTCGATCTCAGCCACGCCAATTTCGTCCACCCCGCGCTGGTCGCCGCCGCTTTCACGGAAGGCGAGCGCCGGTTCTGGCAGGACGGTGAGACGGTCCATGCCGAATATATCCGGCTGGACGACTATTTGTCCGAAGGCATCGGCGGCATGCTCGGGCGGACCGGCCAGAAGCAGGATTTCTACGGCTGGGTGCGCTGGCATGCGCCCGCCGTGCTCTATTTCGATTTCCGCGCCGGTCCGCCGGGCACCCCGCGCGAGGCGTGCACGCTGCTGCCCTCGCTGCACGCTTTCACGCCCGAAACGCCTGATACCACCCACTATTTCTGGGCCACCGCGCGCGATTTTGCGCTGGGCGACGCGGATTTCACGGCGGGCATGCGCGCCGCGCTCGAATTCGCGTTCGAGCAGGAAGACATGCCGCTTATCCGCGACAGCCACCGCCTGATGCGCGGCGCCGACTTCTGGGACTTGCGCCCGCTGGTCCTGAACGGCGACGGCGGCGGGGTGCGCGCCCGGCGCATGCTGCAGCGCCTGATCGAGCGCCAACGACAACAGCCAGCGGCCGGATAGGGTCGCAGGTGACGGAGAGGATAACAAAAATGGCAATACTGGACCGCTTCGACATCAAGGGGCGCAGTGCGTTCGTCACCGGCGCGGCCTCAGGCATCGGGCTTGCCTACGCCGAAGCCATGGCGGAAGCCGGGGCGAGCGTCACGCTCACCGATATTGATGCCGAAGGGGCCGAGCGCGAGGCAGCGCGGCTGCGCGCCGAAGGCTATGAGGCGCGGGCCGACAAGCTTGATGTGTCCGACTGGGATCAGGTCGTTGCCGCGTTCGATGCGCACGATACGGCCTATGGCGGTCTCGATATCTGCTTCGCCAATGCCGGGATCGACACCGGCGCGGGATTCTGGAACCCCGCAGGCCACCGCAACCCGGAAGGCCAGGTCGATACCTACGACCACACGCGCTGGGACAAGTCGATCTCGGTCAACCTGACGGGG
>CAIKKO010000557.1 GCA_903828025.1 uncultured Sphingomonadales bacterium | reverse complement strand
GGCTCCATTTCCGCGAGGACGGCCTGCTGATCCTCCTCGTCGAGGTCCTGAATCAGCGCGACCGCGTCGTCGGTCTCCATGTCGCCGGCCAGTTCGGCAACTTCGTCGGGATCGAGCTCGTCGACGAGATCGTCGCGCACATAATCGTTGAGCTCGGCGATCACCTCGCTGCCGAGCAGATCGTTGATCGCGCGGGCCAGATCGGCGCGGTAGTCGTGGCCGATCAGCTCGAACAAGTCGGCGATGTCGGCCGGGTGGAGCGGCTCGACGAGGTTGTAGACGGTCTCCTGATCCTCGGCGTCGAGCGCTTCGGTCACCCGGCGGATAAAGCTCGGCCGCAGGGTGTTGTATTCGTCGTCGAGGCTTTCGGCGTTGCGTGCAGGTTCGGCGGGCAAATGGTCAGGGACCGAGGGCACCTCCGTCAACACGGAGCCGCTTTCCGCCTCGGCAGAGTCGAGCAGGTCTTCATCGCGCGCCATGGCCGGGGGATACGCGAGGACCGCGCAAAAGCAACCTCGATGGCGTCCGGGTAGTCGACTTTGTTCTCCAAGGCCTTATATGCCATGCGCAAACGGAAGGGACTTTTAACCATGGCAGACGAGAAACTGGTACTGACGCTGGAGAGCGGCGATGTGGTGATTGGCCTGCGGCCCGATCTGGCGCCCGGCCATGTCGAGCGCATCAAGGAGCTGGTGGGCGAAGGCTTTTACGACGGCGTGAAGTTCCACCGCGTGATCCCCGGCTTCATGGCACAGGGCGGCTGCCCGCAGGGAACCGGCATGGGCGGATCGAGCAAGCCCGATCTCAAGGCCGAATTCAGCGACGCGGCGCACGTGCGCGGCGTCTGCTCGATGGCGCGCACCAGCTATCCGCATTCGGCCAACAGCCAGTTCTTCATCTGCTTTGATGACGCCCGCTTCCTCGACAAGCAGTACACCGTGTGGGGCGCGGTCGAGAGCGGCATGGAACTGGTTGACGCGCTGCCCAAGGGCGAACCGCCCGCAAAGCCCGGCGTGATCCTGAAGGCGAGCATCGTTTCGGCCTGACGGCGCGCCGGCGATGGACCTTGCCCTGAGGCCCCCCGACGCGGCGGATCGCGCCGCGTGGGACCGGCTGTGGCAAGGCTACCAGCGCTTTTACAACGTGGAGATCCCGGGCCCGGTCAGCGATCTGACCTGGGCCCGGCTTCACGATCCCGCCGAACCCATGGCCGCGATAATCGCGTGGCAAGGCGCGCGTGCGGTCGGCCTCGTCCACTGGATCTTCCACCGCTCGACCTGGACCGAGGGGCACTACTGCTATCTGCAGGACCTCTATGTCGAGGAAGACTTGCGCGGCGGCGGCGTGGGACGCGCGCTCATCGCGCATGTCCGCGCCGAGGCCGAAGCAGCGGGCTGTTCGCGGCTCTACTGGCTGACGCACGAGAGCAACACCGATGCGATGGCGCTCTATGACAAAGTGGCGGAGCGCTCCGGATTTGTGCAGTACCGGGTGGTGCTGTAGCCCGGCTTGACGCGAGATAGCATGACCAGCCTCACCCGCCTGCGCACGCTTGCCGATCCCGCTCATCTCCCGGCGCTGAACCGGGCTTTCGTGCAGGATCGCCCCGCCCAGGGGCTTGGCGACCAGACGCGCCCGCCGCGCATCCTGCTGCTCTATGGCAGCTTGCGCGAACGCTCGTTTTCCCGGCTGGCGGTGGAGGAAGCGGCGCGGCTGCTGCAGCTGTTCGGCTGCGAGACGCGGATTTTCGATCCCTCGGACCTGCCGCTGCCCGATCAGGTGGCGGGCGACGATCACCCTGCCGTCCACGAACTGCGCGCGCATGCGCTGTGGTCCGAAGGCCAGGTGTGGTGCAGCCCGGAGCGGCACGGCCAGATCACCGGGATCATGAAAACGCAGATCGACCACTTGCCGCTCGCCTATCAGGGGCTGCGGCCGACGCAGGGGCGCACGCTCGCGGTGATGCAAGTCAGCGCCGGATCGCAATCGTTCAACAGCGTCAACAGCTTGCGCATCCTCGGCCGCTGGATGCGGATGTTCGTCATCCCCAACCAATCGAGCGTGGCCAAAGCCTATATGGAATTCGACGCGGATGGGCGGATGAAGCCTTCCGCCTACTACGACCGCATCGTCGATGTGATGGAAGAACTGGTGCGCTTCACCGTGCTGCTGCGCCCGCATGCGGAGCAGCTCGTGGACCGGTATTCTGAGCGGGTGGAGGCGGGGCGGGGGGATTGAATTTTTAATTTGGTTTAGCGCCACCTAGAATTCGCGATGCAAAGCGGGCTTCGGCCATCCGATAGGTGGACAGTCAGGCTGCAGGCACCTTGGCCTGTCGGGTTGCGACAGCCTTGCGAGCTGCGGCACGACGTTTGCGTGTAAGCGCGGCCTTCGCGCCAGCATCCTTCATTCGGCCCTTGTGATCTGGCTTCCCTTCGGTTGCTTGCCAATGAGCCTGCATCAATCGGATCGCCTCGACAAGATATAGGCCAGCGTCGTACATCCAGTGATGCGTTGGGCAGAGGCGCGCGAGGTTGTCAGGAGCGTTGTTGCCTGCGTTGTGGTCGAGATGCGCAATTTGAAGGCAAGTCGCGATTTGAAGGCCGCACACGGCGCAGCATCGGAATGGATAGGCCGCGTTAATTACGCGCCTCGCCTCGCCTTGGTTGCGGGCTAAAGGCATGGGATTTGGAGTTTCATTCAGGTCCATGCCGCCCCCCTCAAGCCGCCACCGCCAGCCGCACCCCCAAGGCCTTCATCACCCGCAGCAGCGTGTCCAGCGTCGGATTGCCGCTGTCGCTGAAGGCCCGGTACAGCGCCTCACGGCTGATGCCGGTTTCGCGGGCGAGGGCTGTCATGCCGTGCGAGCGGGCGATCGTGTTCAGCGCGCGCAGGAGTTCCTCCGGCGTGCCATCTTCCAGATAAGCATCGAGATAAGCGGCTATGTCGGCCGGGGTGTTCAGCACTTCGGCCGCGTCCCAGACTTTGGTTTCGATGGCCATCGTCAAATCTCCTGCATCCCGAGTTCCCGCGCCATGGCTTTCGCCCGTTCGATATCCCTGCCTTGCGTGTCCTTGTCACCGCCACACAGCAGGATCACCACGACATCGCCGCGCCGGGTGTAATAGACCCGGTATCCAGGCCCGAAAGTGAAGCGCAGTTCGCTCACGCCATCGCCGACCGACTTGGCATCGCCGAAGTTTCCCAAAGCGATCCGGTCAATGCGTTTGGCGATCCGCGCCCGTGCGGCAACATCGCGCAAGCCCACGATCCAGTCGACAAACTCGGCTGTCCGGCGGACTTCAAGCATGTGATCTATAATGCACAGCCTGGGCGAGACTGTCAATTATAAACTACAACCCCGCCTTGATCATCCAGTCGTGGAACAGCCGCACCGGGCGTGCCTGCAGCGCGCGGGGGCGGCAGACGAACCAGTAGCTGTAGGGGCTGTCCACTTCGATGTCGTAGAGCCGGGCGACGCGCGGATCGTGGCTGCGGACGTAGTGATCGTCGTGCATGATCGCGATGCCGAGGCCTTGCGCGGCGGCCTCGAGGATCAGCTGGCCCGAATCGAAATGGTCGATGGCGGCGGGCTGCAGCGCCTCCAGATGGAGCGTGCGCTTCCATGCCTCGAAGCTCATCGGCAGATCGTTGTGGACGAGGAAGGTCTGCTTGTTGAGCTTGGCGAGATCGGGGCGCGGGCCCAGTTCGGCGGCCAGTTCCGCCGTGGCGATGGCATAGACCCGGTTGTGATCGAGCCGCACCGAATGGAGCGAGCCGTCCGGCCCTTCGGACAGGATGATCGCCGCGTCGATCGTGTCACCCAGCTTGGTTTCGGCAGCGGCCGAGCTGTCGATGTCGATGTGGAGCTGCGGGTGCAGCTTGCGCAGTTCGCCCAGGCGCGGGAACAGCCGCTGGCTGCCGAACAGCGGCAGCACGCCAAGCCGCAGCCGCAGCACTTGCCCGGTATCGATCAGGCGGTCGATCCGGTCGGCCATCTCGTCGATCAACGGCGCGACCGCATCATAGAGCGCCTGCCCGTCATCGGTCAGCTTGAGCAGCTGGTGCTTGCGTTCGAACACCGGCTTGCCGACAAACTCCTCCAGCGCGCCCAGCCGCCGCGACAGCGCCGAGGGGCTCAGTGCCAATTCCGCCGCCGCGGTCTTGGCCGAGCCCGCGCGGACGACGCGGATGAACGCTTCGAGCGAACGGAGGGGAGGAAGGCGGCGGATCATCTCGGGTCAGTCTTCCTCAGGTATCTCGGGGCTTGGCGCATGCAGCCGCAGCCGGGTAAGCCGCCGCTCATCGCCTGCGGTCACCTCGATGCGCCAGCCGCTAGCGTGTTCCAGCACGCGGCCGACCGGCGGCACTTCGCCCGCCAGCACCACCGCGAGCCCGCCCAGCGTATCGACATCCTCGTCGATTTCCGCCAGCCGGGGATCAATTGCCTCACCCACATCGTCAAGCTCGGCGCGGGCATCGGCATCCCAGGTGAATTCGTCGATGCGCAGCAGCAATTCCGCCGGCGCGTCGTCGTGCTCATCCTCGATCTCGCCGACGATTTCCTCGACCAGATCCTCGATCGTGATGATCCCGTCGGTGCCCGAATACTCGTCGATCACGATGGCGAGGTGCGTGCGGCTGGCGCGCATGTCGGCCAGCACGTCGAGCGCGCCGCGCGCTTGCGGCACGAACAGCGGCTGGCGCATCAGGCTGCCCCAGTCCTTGGGTGCGGCCTTGCCGTTCAGCGCCATGCCCGCCACGATCGGGAACAGATCCTTGATGTGCAGCATGCCGATCACTTCATCGAGCGAATCGGCATAGACCGGCAACCGGCTGTGGCCATGCTCGGCAAAGGCGTGGACGACTTCCTCGAACGTCGCGGCGGCGGGAATGGCGATGATCTCGCCGCGCGGAATCGCTACGTCGTCAGCGTCATTATCGCTGAAATGGAGCAGGTTCTTGAGCATCTGGCGCTCAAGCGGCACCAGATCGCCGCCCGCGCCATTGGCCTTGCCGACCTCGCCCTCGTGCTCCTCGATCGCTTCCTCGATCTGCGCGCGCAGCGACTGGTCATGGTCCGGCCCGCGAAAGAACGCCTTGAGCGTGCGCCACAGCGCGTGGTTACTGTCCCCTTCGCCTGACCGGCTTTCGCCGCCAGACGCGCCCACTTCAGGCACTGCCCCAAACTCCTTTACTGCTGCACTGCCGCATATGGGTCGGCGATGCCCATCAAGGCAAGCGCCTTTGTCTCCAGACCCTCCATTTCCGCAGCGTCATCCTCGCCGGTCTCGTGGTCATAGCCCGCGAGGTGGAGCAGCCCGTGGATCAGGAGGTGCGCGGCGTGGGTCTCGACAGGGATGCCCTTGTCCGCCGCCTCGCGCGCGCAGACGCCGTGGGCGAGGATCATGTCGCCCAGCATGCCCGGCGCATCGGGCAGCGCGGCAGCCGCCAGGACTTCCTCGCGGCTGAGCATGGGGAACGAGAGCACGTTGGTCGGCTTGTCCTTCGCGCGCCACTGCTTGTTGAGCGCATGGACTTCCTCGTCATCGGCCATGACGAGGCTGACGAGCAAGTGTTCGTGCGCCAGTTCAGGCGCGACATGGGCCGCCGCTTCCGCCGCGCGGGCGGCGAGCGCTTCCCAATCGGTAGAGGCGGGCCAGACGGCGTCTATGTCGATGTCGAAGTTGGGGGCAGTCATGGCAGGGCCCGATCAACCCGCAACATCGCCGATTTCCGAAAAGTTGCTGATTTTCACTGACCCTTCCGGAAACCGGGCAACGACCTCAAGCTCCCCGCCCATCGCTTCGACAAAGCGGCGCAAATTGCCGACATACATATCGGTGCGCTTTTCCATCTTGGCGACAGCGGCCTGGCCGACCTGCAGCGTCCCGCTCAGCGTTTGCTGCGTAAGCTGGCGCGCTTGGCGCAGTTCGGCCAGAGTCATCTCGGTCCGCAAGTCGAGAACCTTCTGCGCCACCGCGTCAGACTGTGCGGGCGACAGCCCTGCGCGCAGAGCTGCGAACTTGTTGCGTCCACTCACAGCAAACCTTCCTTCCGCAATTCGGCCAGATGCTCGTCGTAGAGAGCATCGGCGACGGGCACATATGTCTCGTAGAACCGGTCATCTCCGGTCTTGTCTCCGCCGATCAGCATAATCGCATCCCGGCGCGGATCGAACGCATAGAACACTCGGATCGGTCGTCCACCGCTCTGTACCCTGAGTTCGCGCATGTGCCCATGGCGCGATCCCCTGACGGCCGACGAATGGGGGAATCCCAACCGCACATCGCGCGCTTCGAGCAGAACGACCATGGCCGCCACATCAACTTGCTCGGCCTCGTTCAGCGCTGACCACCAGACACCGAACTCGTCCGTGAACTCAACCTCGCAGGCCATGCGCATATATTCCATCAATGGAATAAAATGTCAAGATGCGGCTGGCCCGTTCGCTCACTCGTCCTTGCCCTCATACGCCTCGACAATCCGCCCTACGATCGGGTGGCGCACCACGTCGGCGATCTTGAAGCGGACCATGCCGATGCCGTCCACGCCTTCCAGCCGCTGCACTGCATCGTAGAGCCCGCTGGCGGAGACACCGCCGGGCAAGTCGGTCTGCTTGGGATCGCCGCAGACCACCATGCGGCTGTTTTGCCCGAAGCGGGTGAGGAACATCTTC
>CAIKKO010000556.1 GCA_903828025.1 uncultured Sphingomonadales bacterium | reverse complement strand
CGACCGTGAAGTCCATGCCGTTGATGTTGTCGCCGCGATAGGACGGCAAGGTAATGTCATCGATGGTTTCCGTGGCCGACGACCGCGGCTTGGCGAACTGGCCGGCCATGCGGCCCACCTTCACCACCGGCTGCTTGCCGGCGAAGGTGAGCACGACCGCCATCTGCAGCAGCACGCGGAACGTATCGCGGATATTGTTCGGGTGGAATTCGGCGAAGCTTTCGGCGCAGTCCCCGCCCTGGAGCAGAAAACCCTTGCCCGCCGCGACTTGGGCCAGATCAGCCTTCAGCGCGCGCGCCTCACCCGCAAACACCAGCGGCGGAAACCGGTTAAGCGTTTCCTCAACGGCGGCGAGCTTCGCCGCATCGGGGTAAGTCGGCAGGTGCTTGGCCTCAGCCGCGCGCCAGCTATGCGCATTCCAATTGCTTGCCACTGTGTTCGCTTCCTTGATGGACGCGCGCGTTTAGCGGGGGCGCGGCGGAAATGCAAAGGTTTGGGGGAGGGCGCGGCTTTGTCCTAGCCCGCATCCTCCGCCAAGGTGTGCGCGACCAAAGCATTGGCATGGCCGTGGCCCATGGCATGGTCCGCCTTCAGCATACTGACGAGTTCCATATGGCGGGCAGGATAAGCCGCGCGCACGATGGCCTTCCATTCGGCGATGGGGCGACCGTAGGTCTTTTCGATCGAGGGGAAGTACGAGGCGGGGCCTTTGACGGGGGGCGTGCTCATTTCCCCGGCACAATCTTGAGCCGCCATGCGCGGGCCTGCACGAGGTAGCGCTGGGCCAGGCCCTGGATGACATCGGGGGTGATCCGGCTGTAATCGCTGAGGATCGAGCGGATTTCGGTGAACTTGCCCGGTTCGAACGCCCCGCCTTCAAGCTGGTACATGTAGAAGCCGTTGCCCGTGCTGGCGCGGGTGATGAGCTGTTTCATCGGCTCGACCACGCGCTCCATTTCGTCGGCAGTGGGCGGGCTGGCGGCGAGATCGGCGGCGATCTTGTCGCTTGCGGCGAAGAACGCGGGCAGATCGCCCGGGCGCAGCTGCGTGGTCGCGGCGATATAGCCGCCCGAGGGCAGATCGAGCGGCCAGGTCGAGGCGACTTGCGGCGCATAGCTCGCGCCGATCTTCTCGCGCATCGCATCGAACAGGCGGTTGTTGAACACTTGCGCGAGCAGTTCGAGCTGGCGCGATTCGTGCACCCCGGCGCTGCCGCCGCCCGTGGGCCAGGCCACCAGCGCGGCGGCGGTGTTGGCATCGCCGTGGTGGGTCAGCGTCAACGGATCGCCGACCGGCGCGGGCACTTTGGGAGCAAAGCCGGTCTTGGGCAGCGGATCGCGCGGCGGGAGCGCGCCAAACGTGCGGGCCAGCGCGGCGACCGCCTCGTCGCGGTTGAAATCACCGAAGATGTCGACCTCGACCGGCCCCTGCTTGAGCAGCGCGGACCACACGCGGCGGAAGCCTTCGGGGGTCGCCTTGGCCAGCTCGGCCGGGTTGGGCGTGGCATAGCGCGGATCGCCATCCTTGAGCAGCCAGGGCACATCGCGCTGGAGCACCGAGGAGGCTGAGGCATTGGTCGATTCGTACGCCAGCCGCGCGGCGGCCTGCGCGCGGATCACCGGATTGGCATCCCAGCGCGGCATCGCCAGCTTGGCCGCGAACAGATAAAGTTGATCGGCAAGGTCTGCGGGCCGCGTATCGGCCGACATCTTGAAGAAGGTATCGTCGATATCGAAATCGAGGCTGAGCTTGCGCCCGGTGCCGAGCCGGTCCAGCTCCTCGCGCCCGACAGTCCCGAAACCGCTATCCATCAGCGCCGTTTCGCCGAGCGGGCCATAGACCGCATCGCGGGGGTCGATCACCGCATGGCCGCCGCCGAAGTGCACGCGCACGATGATCCGTCCGGGCTCCGCCTGGTTCGACCAGAGCAGCGCCTTGACTCCGTTCGAAAGCTCGATGCGCTCGATCCCGAGCAGGCCAGTGGCTTCGGCGTTAATGAGCGTGCCGGGCTGGCCAATGGGCGGCAGATCCTTGAAGCTGAGCGAGCTGGCGGCAAGGCGGCTGCCCGATGACGGCGCAACCGGGGCGAGCAGCGCGGCGCGCAGATCGGCCTCGGTGCCATCAGACGCTTTGGGGGTGATCAGCACCGGGCGGATCACCGTTCCGACGAACTGCTTGCGGGTATGCTCCAGCACGGCAGCGGGGGTGAACAGCGGGATCGAGGACTGGAAGATCTTGTAGACCGTATCGGGGTTGGCGACCGTTTCGCGGATATCGACCGCGTCGGTGATATCCTCCGCCACTTTGGAACCGGCCAGCGTCTCCTGCGTTTCGACCGGCACCTTGAACGCCACGTCGAATTCGGCCACCTCGCGCGCGATTTCCTCGGCGGTGGGCGGGGTGGCGAGCGCATCGGCGATCACCGCGCGCACATCCTTGACCGCCGCCTTCCAGTCATCGGTCAGCGGCGTGACCGTGACCAGCGTGGCATCGGCCGAACGGCTGAGCCGCTGCTGCTCGACCGAGGCCGAGAGGTAGCTGCCGCCCGCGCGCGCACGGCCTTCGAGGCGGCGGTTGATGATGGCAAGGCCCAGCCGGTCGATCATCAGGCCCTGATTGTAGACGATGGTATCGTGCACCTGATGCCACGGGCGCAGGATCGCATAATTGAACACGCGCGGCAGATCGGGTTCGACCATGACTTTGGCATCGCCCACCGGATTGGCGGGATCGCCCCCTACGGGCGGCTTGGGCGCGCCGAAATCGGGCTGGGGCGGACGCTTGCCGGTGCCCTTCCACGTTCCGAACCACGTCTTGATCCGCTGCACCAACTGGGCCGGATCGACATCGCCGGCGACCACGATCACCGCGTTGTCTGGCCGGTACCACGCATCGTGGAATGCCTTGATGCTCTCGGGCGTGGCGGCGTTGAGCGTTTCCTCGGTGCCGATGGGCGACCGGCTGCCGAGCGGCTGGCCCGCGAAAAACAGCGCGCGCGTGCCATCGACGATGCGCGTCTGCGGACCGGAGCGCTCACGCATTTCGGCGAGCACGATCGGCACTTCGGTCTTGACGCCTACCGGTGTGAAGATCGGCGCGGTGATCATGCCCGAAAGCAGGCGGAAGGTTTCGTCCAGCTTGGCGGGCGAGATATCGGGAATGTCGAGCTTGTAGACGGTCTGCGTCGGACTGGTTTCGGCATTGGTATCGCTGCCGAACGTCGCGCCAAGCCGCTGCCACGCCGGGATCGCCTCACCCGCCTTGAGATACTTGGAATCGCGGAAGGTGAGATGCTCGATCAGGTGCGCAAAGCCGCGCTGCGGTTCGGTTTCATACAGCGAGCCCGCATCGACCAGCATCCGCACCGAAACCTGGCCCGGCGGCACGCCATTGTGGCGCACCGCATAGCGCAGGCCATTGGGCAGGACGCCGAAGACCCATTCCTTGTCCTGCGGCACATCACTGCCGCGATAGAGCCAGGGGCCTGATGCCGAAGCTGCGGCAGCCTTGGCCTGCCTCGGGGCCGGAGCCTTGGCCAGCACCGGGGCCGCCATGGGTCCGGCTGCGGCAACCAGCAAGGCAAGTAGCAGGACAGCGGCGCGGGGGAGGCGCGGGGCGAACCGGGAAGAGGCGTGCATGGCCTCTCTATAGGGCGGCAAAAAATGAAGGACCAGTGAATAGGTCCTTCACGCCCGCCGCCCTCGCTTTACTTCTTCGGG
>CAIKKO010000555.1 GCA_903828025.1 uncultured Sphingomonadales bacterium | reverse complement strand
CTGGTGCTCACAATCGATGCACTCGTAAACAACCATTCCGCCAATGAATACATCTGGATGCCAGCGACGACTTTTCCGGCTAACGTGGCCGACTATCAGTCCTTGTTCTCGTGGCTGGCGACGAACGCCGGACAGGGCACGTATCCCGGAAATCCACAAAAGATTCACCTTGTCGGCGATTCTTCGGACTCGCATGGAATGATGTACGCCGCGATGATCCCGAAAGGTTCGTGCCTGCAAAGCTGTACAAACTACGGCGGGCAGTGGAGCGATGGAAACAACGGCGGGTCGTCGAACAGCTCAACCGCTTACACGCTTGTCGGCCCCTTCTACTTTTTTTGCGTGCCGCTTGACATGCAGTACATGTTCACTAACGCCACACAGCCGACCGGAGTGCAGGCTGTGATCGCAGCGGAACTGGGATGTTTCCCCGGCACCGACTGCAAGAGCGCAAATTACATAAAATCGGTTGGCACGTCTTCTTTGGTGGCGACCTCTGCGATACCGACGAGCCAGATATTCATGACCACGGGAACCGGCGATACGACAACGCCTCCGTGCCCAACCGGTCAGACATGGACTACCAGTCCGACCACAGCGGCCTGCAATGGCAACATGTACGCGGCCAGCGGACTATCGTGGGAGGTATTTTTCACCACAACACCGAACGGGGGCGCGGCCCCTCACGGCGCGGACTGTACCGTGAACAACACTTTCGCGGGTAGTCCAGGCGAGTGCTGGGCGATGCTGCAATCGGTCCTTAACGGGTTGGGGTGGAAAAAGTCTGCGGCATCTGGCGTGGCAATTTCATCAGGAGCGTCAAACTAAAATGGACAAACAGGCGCAGGAGCGGGAAGACAGAGCCGAGATTATTCGACTGCTGAAAAAGATTGTGGAGTTTCTGACAGGAGATAAGAAATGAAACGCATTGCTTTGGCGGCAATCGCCCTGGCTCTGACCGCATGCAACCAGATAACGGTCGGGGTAGCCATAGCCGGGATCGGCATCGCCGGTGTCGGCCTGCAAAGCTACTGTGCATCGGCCGGCACGTGTTCGCCGGGCACGGTTGCACTGGCGGGCGTCATTATTCGAGAGGCGCAGATGGATGCATCCATCCTGACCGGCGGCCAAACGACGGTTCAAAAATCTCTGGAGGTCGCGGCTAACCTCAACATGGACCTGCTGACCGCTAAGGCGCTGCCGCAGACTCCCGCGGTCGTCGGCGTAGAGTCGGCCATCGAAGTGACAATCCCGCTTATCGAAGCGCTCACGTCGCCCGCGCCGAAGGCATCGCTGACCGCATCCGGGCCGGGGGGCTATCCGATCAAGATCAAGCTCACAGCAAAGGACCGCAAGGCGCTGGCGGATATGTACAACCGGATGAAAGCGGCGAGTATGTCAGTCGCTCATTAGCCTGCCTGCACGTTCGAAAAACACGGGCGCTCCGGCATCGTAACGGAACGCCCGCAATCGTTACATGTTCTTGTGGCAGACGCCGCAAGGTACCGGCGGCGGATCGGGCGGCGGGTCCTGGCCGCCTATGATATCCGGCACCCAGATGGTCCCGTGCTGGATGGGATTGTAGGGCGGCGGAGTACCTGGCCGTCTGCGCTCATAATCGTGAGCTTGTGCCAGCAGCGCGGTGGCAAGCGCGGCTGAAATGAGGATGTTTCGCATCAGTTTGTGCAATAACATCCGAGCCCCAAATAATTCCACATTTCCCATCCGAGCATCGGAGGGTATGCGTAGATGCAGGTGTAAGTGGGATTGTCCGAGTTGCATCCCGGCCACTTCCACTGTTCGGCGTGCAGCGCGGTCGGCTGAGTAGCCAAGGTCATGAATACGGTAAGCCCGGCAACGCGGGCGCCGTTGAGCAGTTTCTTCACGCTTATGCAGTGCTGTGGCGTGGGAAAATTCTCAAACTATTTCACCGCCAGGATACCGTGCCAACCCGGAAAATTTCAAGGCCCTCCCGCTCCGTCACACTCGCCTTTGCGCCAGCGCATCTTCCCTGCTCACCGCCAGGTTGTATCCGCTCCGCCTCAGCGCCTCGGCCCGCACGAACGGTTTTCGGACCAGAACGGCCTTTGGCGCATTTCCGGGTACTTCCCTATCGGTTAAGGCCGCGCAATTCGATGGCGGTATGGGTTTGGCGGCTGCAATCGGCATTTCCCGCGACTGTGCCAGCCACCAAACCAGCAGTTCATGCTCCCGATGAGAGCAGACATCCTCCGATTCGCAAATAAAACAGCGGCAGAAATACCTCATCGTTGCCATTGCTCCTCCTCTACCGCCGTTCTCGCGCGCTGCTGGGCCTGCCAGCCCTTGGGTACCTTAAATTCCCATGTCATCGCTTCTCCCTCCCACGCTCCTGCGCTTCCCGCACGGACCGAATCTGGGCTTCAGTCGCGGGCCTTGTTTCCTGCGCCGGGCGTGCGAAACCGAGCGACACCCGAATCAGCGCTTGCAATTCGCTTTCGCCGGGTTCGATGTTTATCCATGCTGGCGATAATTTCTCCGCGAACCGCGGCAGGGCCCCGGCGCACGCCAAAACCAGTTCTTTCGATTCCTGGCCGGTGACTTCGCTTTCTCCTGCGATCTGGCGCATCTGAGGGGCCGGCAGTTGCTTCGCTCCGGGGTTGAGTTGCTCCGATGTCAGACCTTCCGGGTAAACCTGCGACACCGCTTCAATTCCATCCGCTGGCTTAAACTTCATACAGAACACCGCGCGCAGCTCGCCAGGGCCTTCCCACTTCGCGTACAGGCCGCTTGTCATCCGGTCCACGAGCCAGCGCACCTGAGACTCTGTCGTGGCCATCTTCCCAATCAGGCGCACGATCGCCAATCGCGCTTCCGGTTCGCTCGGGTAAAACGGCAGCACAGCCAGTTCGGCCGCGATCTGCATCACCATGTTCAGATTCATCATAGGGGGTCCATCCCGAGCGAGATCCGTTTCTGCATCACTTCCATCATGGCTTCGGTCGAGGATTTCTTCGGGCCGCCGATCATTGCATCGGACGGGGCCGGTGGCATCCCGGCGCGCACCCAGCCCACGAAGGTCAGCGTGCAATACCTCCAGCCGTTGCGCTCCTGATAGCGGCACCAGTCCGCATGCCGCCCGCGGAATTTCTCCCAGTCGAACCCGCCGCGCTGCGCCTGGTCCCTGAGAAGTTGCAGCACGGTGTCGCGGGGTTCCGTTCTGTGGTGCTTCAGATGCCGATCAAACCCTTCTTCGAGTTCGGCGAACTGCCCATCGGAAAGAACAGCTTCGTTCGATGGGGGCTTGGGGGTTCTACATGCTTCATTGCCTTGATTAAAGTCAATAAGGAACGCGCGCGCGGGTGCGGCAATGGGTTGCCGGAGGTGCGGCAATGGGTTGCCGGAGGGTGCGGCAATGGGTTGCCGGAGGT
>CAIKKO010000554.1 GCA_903828025.1 uncultured Sphingomonadales bacterium | reverse complement strand
CGCCACGGTGCCATACCCGAACTTGTCGTGGAACACGCGGCTGCCAACGCCGATGTCGCTGCGGGGTTTGGCGGCGAAGCTGGCCGCTGAACGCCCCGGTTCGGCGATGCGCTTTGGTGCCGTGTCATACGCACCAGCCGCCGCGCGTTGCCAGCCGGGGCCGCGCGTGATCGTGCGGTCGGGCTGGGCGCGGGCCAAATCCGCGAAGGGGTCCGAGTGTTCGGACCATTGCGCGCGCCACAGGGATGCGCCGCCGGTCATGGTGGTTTCCTCCTCGATATGGTCGGCGGGCAGTTCGCCGACGAAGCGGCTGGGGATCGAACTGGTCCACTGGCCGTAGATGCGGCGGTTGGCGGCGTGGAGGATCGTGCAGCGCCGCCGCGCGCGGGTGATCGCGACGTAGGCGAGGCGGCGTTCCTCCTCCAGCGAGGCCAGCCCGCCTTCATCGAGCGCGCGCTGCGAGGGGAACACGCCTTCCTCCCAGCCGGGCAGGAACACCTGGTCAAACTCCAGCCCCTTGGCGGCGTGGATGGTCATCACCGTCACCTTCTCGGTGTCCGCCGCCGCGTCGTTGTCCATCACGAGGCTGACGTGTTCGAGGAAATCGCCGAGCGTCTCGTATTCCTCCATCGCGCGGGCGAGTTCGGTGAGGTTTTCGAGGCGGCCGCTGGCCTCGGTGCTTTTCTCCGCCTGCAGCGCGGCGGTGTACCCGCTTTCATCCAGCACGGTGCGCATCAGTTCGGCAGGGACGAGCGTGGCGGCGGCATCGCGCCAGCCGAGAAACGCGCGCATCAGCCCGCCCAGCGTGGCGCGGGCGCGGGCCGGGAGTTCGTCAGAATCGCATAGCTCGATCGCGGCGGCGGCGAGCGGCATCCCGCGCGCGCGGGCGTGGCGGTGCATCTTCTCCAGCGTCTTGTCGCCCAGACCGCGCTTGGGGGCGTTGTAGATCCGCTCGAACGCGAGATCGTCCTGCGGCGAGGCGATGACGCGCAAGTATGCCAGCGCATCGCGGATTTCCGCGCGCTCGTAGAAGCGGAAGCCGCCGACGATCTTGTAGGCGAGGCCGATCTGGATGAAGCGGTCCTCGAACTCGCGCGTCTGGAACGAGGCGCGCACGAGGATGGCGACGCGGTCCAAGGATGCGCCCTCGCGCTCCAGCCGCTCGATCTCCTCGCCCACGCGGCGCGCTTCCTCGGGCCCGTCCCACACGCCGATCACGCGGACTTTGTCGCCGCCATTGGCCTCGGTCCACAGTGTCTTGCCGAGGCGCTGGCTGTTTTCCGCGATGACCCCGGCGGCAGCGGCAAGGATATGCGGGGTGGAGCGATAATTCTGCTCCAGCCGGATCACTTTCGCGCCGGGAAAATCTTTTTCAAACCGCAGGATATTGGCGACTTCTGCGCCGCGCCATGAGTAGATCGACTGATCGTCATCGCCCACCACGCAGATGTTCTTGCGGTTTTGCGCCAGCAGTCGCAGCCACAGATACTGGACCGCGTTGGTATCCTGATATTCGTCCACCAGCACGTATTTGAACCGCGCCTGCCAGCTTTCGAGCACTTCGCGGTGCTTCTTGAAAATGGTCAGCATATGCAGCGTGAGATCGCCGAAATCGCAGGCATTGAGCGCGCGCAGACGGTCTTGATACAGCGTGTAAAACCGCGTGCCCTTGCCATTGGCATAAGCCTCGTTTTCCGCCGCATCGAGTTCGGAGGGGCCGAGCCCGCGGTTCTTCCAGCGGTCGATCAGGCCCGCAAGCTGGCGTGCTGGCCAGCGCTTTTCATCTAATCCCTCGGCCACGATCAGCTGCTTGAGCAGCCGCAGCTGGTCGTCGGTGTCGATGATCGTGAAATTGGCCTGCAGGCCGACCAGTTCGGCATGGCGGCGCAGCATCTTGGCCGCGACCGAATGGAACGTGCCGAGCCAGGGCATGCCCTCAACCGAAGGCCCGATCAGCGCGCCGACGCGCTCGCGCATCTCACGCGCGGCCTTGTTGGTGAAGGTGACGCAGAGGATCTCCGACGGCCACACCAGCCGCGCGCGCAGCAGATGCGCAAGCCTTGCGGTGAGCGCGGCGGTCTTGCCCGTGCCCGCGCCCGCGAGCATCAGCACGGGGCCCTCGGTCGTCAGCACGGCCTCGCGCTGCGGGGGATTGAGGCCATCGAGCCAGTTTGCGGAGGCCCCGGCGGAATCGGGTTGGGTCATGAGAGTCACACCGGAACAAGTAGGGAACTTGAGCGGCGCGCGCAACCGTGTGATCGCGTGTTGCACCGAGTTGTGCGAGCAGGCATGGCCAGCGCAGGCCGAAAGCTTTGGGGGGAACCATGAACGCAGCACATCCGATCCGCACCCACGCGCGTGTGCTGGCCGCCAGCCTTGTCGGCACGGCGGTCGAGTTCTACGATTTCTACATCTTCGGCACCGCCGCCGCGCTGGTGATTGGGCCGTTGTTCTTCCCATCGGAATCGCAGGCCGCGCAGACTTTGCTGGCGCTGATGACCTTCGGTATCGCCTTTTTCGCGCGGCCGGTGGGGGCGGTGGCGTTCGGCCATTTCGGTGATCGGATCGGGCGCAAGTCCACGCTGGTGGTCTCGCTGCTGCTGATGGGTGTCTCGACGTTCCTCGTGGCCTTTTTGCCGAGCTATGCCGTGGCGGGCTGGATCGCGCCTGCGCTGCTGTGCCTGCTGCGCTTCGGGCAGGGCTTCGGGCTGGGCGGGGAGTGGGGCGGGGCCTCGCTGCTCGCGGT
>CAIKKO010000553.1 GCA_903828025.1 uncultured Sphingomonadales bacterium | reverse complement strand
TCCGCACCGCGATGTACGCCAAGGGCGTCGAAATCTGGTGCGCGCCAACGGTGGACGACCGCGACATCTGGCGCAGCACCATGCGCCACATCGCGCACGAGGGCCGCTGCTTTGTGGTCAGCTGCTGCCAGACCCAGCCTTCGCCCGCCGAACTGGGGCAAGGGCCGGGGCCATGGGAGGCGGATCGCCCGCTGATCCGGGGTGGGAGCATGATCGTCGGGCCGCTGGGCGATGTGCTGGCAGGCCCGCTGGAGTTGGAGACGGGGCTGTTGACGGCTCAGATTGATCTGAGCGAACTGCCCCGCGCGCGGTATGATTTCGATGTGGTGGGGCACTATGCGCGGCCCGATGTGTTCAGCCTGCATGTGGACGAACGCGCGAAGCAGGGGGTTGTGTTTGGGTCTGGGGAGTAATGGGTCCGTGTGGAGATTTGTTTGTGGTCTGCAATAGCGGCGCGTCGCGATGACCGATGGAAGTTGGCTGGGGCTCTTTGCCGCCGCGCTCGGCGGCGGCGCGACGGTCAAGATTATCGACATTGTATATGACCAGTATCGTCGCTGGCGCGACCGGCGCGAGGTCGATGCAAAGGTTGTCGACCGCAGTCTCGAACCTCTCCTTCGTGCGACCGATGAGCTTGTTGGCAAACTTCGCTCTCTTGGCGAGCAGGATTTTGTTCCGCTGCGAGACTTACCGCAGGATGGTCTCGACAATGAAGGCTTCGCCAGCGTTGTTTATCTCTTTGTGCAATTCTGGTCCGAGGTGGAAATCGTGCGGCAGCGGGGGCTGTCAGTCGATGTTGCACGAAGCAAGCGAGGGCGGCAAACTCAGGCCTTTTTTCGATGCCTTGAATCGCGGAAGCTTCGGTTGATTGATCGAATCTCTCAGCGCGCCATTGGCGAGAGCGCTTTGGTTGATGGTCGCACGATGAATTTTGTCGAGTATGTCCGGCACTTTGACAGCGATCACTATGCGCGCCGCTGGGTAGCGCCGCTGATTGCTATTCTGTCGAAAACTTGGGATACCGACGCGCGCCAGCTTATTCTGCAATACCTTGTCGTGCTCCATGCCATGATCGATACGCTCGATCCGAAGCATTTTGTCACCCGCGTCCGACCGGGCATCCCGAACAAGCTATCGACAAAGTCGTGGAAGGACCTCAATTACCGGGTCTTCAAGTTATACTTGCCTGAGCTTCGCGACCGCCAAAAATACATAGGGCCGCCGAAGCGGCGGCCCTGAAGAATGGTCGGCGGTGCGCAAAGTGCTGTGACTTGTTGCACCGCCTTTAGCTCGTGGCCGCTTAAAGGCCTGAGTTTCCGATAGTGGGCGGGCCTTCAGATGTCAAGAATCTTCGTGCCTATCTGGCCCACTCCTCGGCAGACTGACGTGCCTGTTCCCACCCACAACCCTACTGACGCGCCCCCCAGCATCCGCTAGAGCTGGCGGAATGATCGCACACGCAACCGGTCCGCGCTGATGGACGCCGCCCAGCAGGTTCATGAGCAGTTTATTGCTGCGCTCGGCAGCGGGCAATTGCAGCGGCGCAGCAACTTGGGGCTGGCGGCTGTCGGCCTGAGCCCCACGCGCGCCGCCGCGCTGCTGCATAGCCAGATGGTGAGCCGCCAGCTTGATCGGCTCTCGCGGCAATTGCAGGCGCGGGGCGAGGGGTTTTATACGATTGGCTCCTCCGGGCACGAGGGCAACGCTGCGCTGGCCGAGGCGCTGCGGGTGGATGATATCGCCTTCCTGCATTACCGCGACGCCGCGTTCCAGATCCACCGCGCGAACCGCGTTCCGGGTGAAAACCCGATGTGGGACATGCTGCTCTCGTTCACCGCGAGCGCGGACGATCCGATTTCGGGCGGGCGGCACAAAGTGCTGGGTTCCAAGCGGCTGATGATCCCGCCGCAGACGTCCACGATTGCGAGCCATTTGCCCAAGGCGGTGGGCGCGGCGTTTTCCATCGGGATCGCGCGGCGCATGGGGTTTGAGGAGACGGTGCTGGCCAAGGACGGCGTGGTGCTGTGCTCGTTCGGCGATGCCTCTGCCAACCATTCGACCGCGGTGGGCGCGCTGAACACGGCGGCCTGGGCGGCGTTTCAGGGCACGCCGATGCCCATCGTGTTCCTGTGCGAGGACAACGGCATCGGCATTTCGACGCGCACGCCCAAGGGGTGGATCGAGGCGAACTGGTCGGGCCGGGCGGGGCTGCATTACATTGCCTGCGATGGCTGCGATCTGGCGGATGCGTGGCGCGGGGCGAGCGAGGCGGTGGACTATGCGCGGCGCTATCGGAGGCCGGTGTTCCTGCACATGAAGACGGTGCGGCTCTATGGCCATGCCGGGAACGATGTGCAGCAAGTCTATATGTCGAAGGCCGATATTGCGGCGGACAACGCGCGCGATCCGCTGCTGGCCAGCGCGGCGCTGCTGATCGAGGAAGGCGTGATGACGGCCGCCGACGTGCGCGCGGCATACGATGCGATCGAGGCGCAGCTCGCGCGGCAGGTGCCTTTGGCGATCCAGCGCCCCAAGCTGCCCGATGCGGCCTCGGTGATGGCAAGCATCGTGCCGCCGAAGCGCGAGGGCGTGGCGCGGCATTTGGCTTCGGCGGACGCGCGCGCGGCGCTGTTTGCTGATGAGGCGGGGGCGCTGGAGAAGCCGCAGCATATGGCGCGGCTGATCTCGTGGGCCATGGCGGATGTGCTGCTGCAATACCCGAACGCCATCGTCTGCGGTGAGGATGTGGGGCCCAAGGGCGGGGTCTACAATGCGACCGCGCGGCTGCACGCGCGGTTTGGTTCGGCGCGGGTGATCAATACGCTGCTCGATGAGCAGGCGATTCTGGGGCTGGCGATTGGCGCGGCGCACAACGGCTTGCTGCCGCTGCCGGAGGTTCAGTTTCTGGCCTATGTCCACAATGCCGAGGACCAGATCCGGGGCGAGGCGGCGACGCTGCCGTTCTTCTCGAACGGGCAGTTCACCAATCCGATGGTGCTGCGCATTGCCGGGCTGCCCTATCAGAAGGGGTTTGGCGGGCACTTCCACAATGACAACAGCCTCGCGGTGTTTCGCGACATTCCGGGGCTGGTGATCGCGGTGCCGTCATGCGGGCGCGAG
>CAIKKO010000552.1 GCA_903828025.1 uncultured Sphingomonadales bacterium | reverse complement strand
GTTCCAGGCGGATGACCCCACAGTCGACATGCCGGTGTTAAGAACTCTTCCCTTAAGCCCTACGGCGGAGATTTCCCCGCGATCGGGGACAAGCGGGGCGGGGGTCAGCCGCTCGCCGCTGTCCATTACCCGCTGCTCAAGCGCCTCGATCGATTGGTCGATGCAGGGCGCGACAATAATCTGGTAAATTGCGGCGCCGAAATTATTCTGCGCCTCGGCTTTCAGCCGTTCCTCGCCCTCATGCACCTTGTGCTGCCAGTGCCATTGCTCGACCACCTGCTCGAAGCCGAGCGCGATCAGCACGCCGATCACGATCACGAAGATCTCGTTGAGGAATTCCTTCCAGCCATGGAGCGGCTTGGGCGGATGGATGTGCATGGCTTCGGATGCCCCCAGGCCTATTGCGGTGCACAACGCTAACCGGGGTTGGCCGGGGGAGCAAGTTACACCTTTCAGCAAATTGCAGACCAGATCGGACTGAAAGCGCGATCTTGTTCTGGCGCGCTTTCCAGCGCAGAGAAACCAGCATGGAACCCGCCGCGTCAATCGTTCCCGATAGCGAACACAAAGGGCTGGTGGCGCTGCTTCCGCCGTTCCCGCGCGATCTGGCGCTGCTGGCGCGGTTTGACCGGCCGATCGGGTGGTGGCTCTTGTTCTGGCCTTGCGCGTGGGGTGTGTTTCTCGCCGGAGGTACGAACCGCTGGGGCAGCGTGCTATGGATGCTGCTCGGCGCGGTTGCGATGCGCGGGGCGGGCTGCGTCTATAACGATATCGTCGATGCCGATCTCGATGCCCGCGTTGCGCGCACCGCGATGCGTCCGGTGGCGAGCGGGGCGGTTTCGAAGAAGGCGGCGTGGGCGTGGCTGCTGGCGCTGTGCGCGGTGGGGCTCGTCGTGCTGCTGCAATTGCGCTGGGAGGCGCAAGTGGTCGCGCTCGGCAGCCTCGGGCTGGTCGCGGCCTATCCCTTCATGAAGCGCATCACCGGCTGGCCGCAAGCGTGGCTGGGGCTGGTGTTCACCTGGGGCGCGCCGGTGGGGTGGGTGGAAGTCAACGGGTTTGACCAACTGGCCCCGCTCGCCGCGCTCTATGCCGGGTGCTGGGCCTGGTGCATGGCCTATGACACGATCTATGCGCTGCAGGACCGCGAGGACGACGCGATGGTCGGTATCGGCTCCTCCGCGCTCTCGTTCGGGCGGCATGTGCGCGCCGGGGTGATCGGGCTCTATGCCATGGCCACGGTGTGCTGGGCGGGCGCGGTGTGGCTGGTGCGGCCTGATCCGCTGGCGCTGCTCGTGCTGCTGCCGGTGGGCGTGCAGTTCGCGTGGCAGGCCTTTACGCTCGACACGGCAGACGGCGGCAGCGCGCTCGCGCGGTTTCGTTCAAACCGATTCGCAGGCGCGCTGATGGCCGCAGCGTGCTTCGTCGTAGGCGCTGCAGGTCAGGCGTAACTGACCATTTCCCAATCGATCCCGTCCCAATCGAAGAAATAGAACCGGCGGCCCGGTTCGTAGTCCGCATGGTTGAACGGTTCGAGCCCGGCTTCGAGGATTACCCGTTCGGCGGCGTCCAGATCGTCGACCACCAGCCCGATATGCTGGAGCGGCAGGCCCTTGGAAAAGCGGCCCGAAAGCGGACTTTCCCCTTGATACAGCGCGATATAATCGGACTCCGAACCGAGATGGATGGTCCATCCGCCCAGCGCCGAGGGCCCGCGCCAGCGCTCGTGCCAGCCGCATAGGCGAGTGAGCAGGGCGGCGGTGCGATCCGGGTCGCTGACGCGAATGTTGACATGTTCTAGGCGCGCGCAGGCGGTGTTATCGGCCATGTAAAATCTCCTTCATGGAACTGGAACAACTACGCGCTATCCCTTATGCAATCTCAAGTTGACTTGAGGTCAAGCCAAAAAGCAGGGTCGGGGTTTCAAGATGCTGGCGCGAACGGCCAAGGGCCGCAATGATCTGGTCCCGATTGGCGTGGTTGCCCAGCGCACCGGGCTCGCCGTTTCGGCGATCCGCTATTACGAGGAACGCGGGCTGATCGTCTCGATCCGCACCGAAGGCAACCAGCGCCGCTTTCTGCGCTCGGACATCCGCCGCCTGAGCTTCGTGCTGATCGCGCAGCGGCTGGGGCTGGGCCTCGCCGAAATCGAGCGCGAACTGGCCTCGCTGCCGCAGGGGCGCACGCCGACGGTGCTCGACTGGCAGCGCATCAGCCGCTCCTTGCGCGGCGAGATTGACAGCCGCATCCAGCTGCTCACCCGCACGCGCAACAAGCTGGATGAATGCATCGGCTGCGGCTGCCTCAGCCTCGACCGCTGCGCGTTGTATAACAAAGAGGACCGCGCTGCGGCGGCAGGGCCGGGGCCGCGGTTTGTGCTGGATTAAATCCCCAGCGCCTTGCGCAATTCGGCGTTGATGCGCGATT
>CAIKKO010000551.1 GCA_903828025.1 uncultured Sphingomonadales bacterium | reverse complement strand
GTTGAGCGCCTCGACCACCGCCAGGAGATCGGCCTCGCTGGTTTCGGCGGGCAGCTTGTGCTCGAAGCTGGTCATGCCGGCTTCGACCGTCTGCTTGCCCTTGGAGCGGACATAGACCTGGCTGGCCGGGTCTTCGCCCACCAGCACCACGGCAAGGCCCGCCTTGCGGCCCGCTTGTGCGGCAAAAGCGGCGGCCAGTTCACCCACCTTCGCGCGCAAGTCTGCGGCAAAGGCTTTTCCGTCAATAATCGCGGCAGTCATTCGAAAATCCCGTTGTGAAGGTGGTTCAGAACGAACCGGCCATTTCGGCGAGGAACGCGAGGACGCGGACAACCAGATCCAGCCCGAAGATCACGATCATCCGCGAGAAATCGATTGCCCCGGTGTTGGGCATGGCCCGACGGATCGGATTGAGAATCGGATCGAGGATCGCGCTGAGCGCGGTCCACAGGGCCGAGACCACCTTGTTGCTGGCGCTGACCACGTTGAAGGCAATCAACATGCTCAAGATGAATTGCACGATCACGACCATCTGGATCAGCTGGATCAGCTTGATCAAGGCTGCAATCAGCGAGAACAAAAGCATGTGGCATTCCCCAGTGGGCTAGAGTTTCAGCGCGGAAGCACCGCTCCTAGCCGACCCTCTCCCAAGGCCACAAGGGCCCCTCGCCAAACGACCGACGCCGCACGACCGGCGGCGTGGGACAAACTTGTATGTGTTGCATACAAGTTTGTCCAGAGACTTGCGCCGGGAGGCGGCAATTCTCAGGGGGTCAGCGTCGTGCTCTCGATATGCCAGCGCAGTTGCTCCGCGCTGGCGCCATCGACATCGTTGACGCGGCGGATCACCACTTCGCCGGACAGGACGCGCGCGCCATCCACGATCCGCACCGGCGCGGTGTAATAGGCCGAGCCGGCAGCGCCTTCGCCCGCGCCTTTGGCAACGGTCACTTTGGGTTGACGCAGCTTTGCCCATTGCGCGGTGAACGCGGCCTCCGTCAGGCCGCTGCGCGTGCCGTGGTCGCCCCAGAAGGCGCGCACCGCCGCCCAGTCGCGGGCTTCCACAGCGTCGGCCCAGGCGTGCAACACCACGTCGGGATCGCGTGAGGCCGAGGGTGCGATGGGCTTGGCGACGGCTTGAGCCGGAGTTGCCGCAGGTGCTGCCCCAGGTGCGGGCGCTTTTTGCCCGCACCCCGCAAGGCCAAGCAGAAGGGTGAGCGCGGCAAGGCAGGCGCGGTTCATGCTCGTATCCCGGTTCATGCTCGGATCAACGTGCCTGCGCCGCGCGCGGTGAACACTTCGATCAGCATGGCGTGCGGCACCCGGCCATCGAGCACCACCGCCGCCTCGCACCCGGCCTCGACCGCGTGGACGCAGGTTTCGAGCTTGGGGATCATGCCGCCGCTGATCGTGCCGTCTTCGGCCAGACGCTGGATGTCCGCCGGGGTCAGGTCGGTGAGCAGCTGGCGGTCCTTGTCCAGCACGCCGGGCACGTCGGTCAGGAGGAACAGCCGCGCCGCGCCGAGCGCCGCGGCAATCGCGCCCGCCATGGTATCGGCGTTGATGTTATAAGTCTCGCCGTCCTCGCCCACGCCGATGGGGGCAATCACCGGGATCATCTTGGCATTGACGATGGTGTCGATCACCGTGGTGTCGATCCGCGCCGGTTCGCCCACGAAGCCGAGATCGACGACCAGCGCCTCCCCGCTGTCTGCGTCGTTGATCGCCTTGGGGGCCTTTTTCGCCTCGACCTTGCGGGCGATGACCATGCCGCCGTCCTTGCCGGAAATGCCGATGGCCTTGCCGCCCGCGCGCGCGATCCAGCCGACCAGTTCCTTGTTGATCGCGCCCGCCAGCACCATTTCGGCGACTTCGGCGGTCTGCTTGTCGGTCACGCGCAGACCGTCGACGAACTGCGATTCGATGCCGAGCGCCTTGAGCATGCGCCCGATCTGCGGGCCGCCGCCGTGGACCACCACCGGATTGATGCCGACCGCCTTCAGCAGCACGATATCCTCGGCAAAGTCCTGCGCCAGTTCGGGATCGCCCATGGCGTGGCCGCCATATTTCACCACGAACGTCTTGCCCGCATAGCGCTGCAGATAGGGCAGCGCTTCGGTCAGGGTTTCGGCCTTGGCGAGCATTGCCCGATAATGGGCGGCTTGGTGGGCGGCGTCGTCGGTTGGGGAGTCGGGTTCGGTGCTCATGATGCCAAGCGCTTTGGACCAAGCGGCCGTGTGGCGCAATATTAGCGCGGTGCGTCCATCCAGCGCCCCAGCTTCACAAACAGCCAGATCAGCGGCGGCACCATGATTGTGGAGAGCAGCAGCTTCGAAAGGATCTGCCCTTCCATGATCGAACCAATCGGCAGCAGCGCGCCCGCGCTATCGCGCACGCCAGCGAACGAGATCGTAATGAAAATCAGCGTATCGACCATCTGGCTCAGCAGGCTCGCCACCCAGGCGCGCAACATCAGCAGCCGCCCGCGTCCGCCCGCAAGCCGCGAGAATACATAGACGTTGAGCGTCTGCGAGGTGCCATAGGAAATCAGCCCCGCAAACTGCATCCGCGCGCCCTGGCCGAGCAGGCGGGCAAAGGCCTCCTGATCGCCCCAGAACGGCGCCGGCGGCACCACCCGGATCACGAAGGTCAGCAGCAGCATCGAAACGATCAGCGGCACGAAGCCGAAGCGCACCAGCCGGTTGGCCACATCCTGCCCGAACAGTTCAGCCACCGCGCTCGCCATCACGACCAGCATCAGGAACGCGAAAATCCCGCTCTCGACCGCGAGATCGCCAAGCAGCGGCACATGGCCCAGCGCCGCGATCTTGGTGCCGAGCACGCCTGCCAGCACCACCAGCCCGCCATAGAGCAGCGCGAACGCAAACAGCGAGGTGGGGATTTGCGGAGCTCGGTTCTGATTGTGCATCCCGCATGGGTTAGCGGGCTTTTGACCCTGCGCCAAATCCTGTTTAAGCCTTGGCCCTCACGGTTCTTCAGGGGAGCAAACAGCCCGCGATGCGCGTTTTCATGAGCCTCGCCGGCATGGCGCTGATCCTTGCTGTCGCCGTCCTGCTTTCCTCCAACCGCCGCGCCATCCGGCTGCGCATCGTCGCCCCGGCGTTTGCGTTGCAAGTGGGGTTTGCCGCGCTGGTGCTGTGGTTCCCGCCGGGCAATGCCGCGCTGCAGAGCGCAGCGGCGGGCGTGGAGGGGCTGCTCGGCTATGCCAAGGCGGGCGTGGCGTTCCTGTTCGGCCCGCTGGCAGACCCTGCCATCGGCGGCCACAGCTTCGCCATCGCGGCATTGCCCACCATCGTGTTCTTCGCGGCGCTGATCTCGATCTTTTACTATCTCGGCATCATGCAACTGGTGATTCGCTGGATCGGCGGGGGCCTCGAATGGGTCACCGGGATCAGCCGGGTCGAAGCGCTGTGCGCCGCGTCCAACATCTTCGTTGGCCAGAGCGAATCGCCCTTGGTGATCCGGCCCTATCTCGCCGCGCTCAGCCCCTCGCAGATGTTCTGCGTGATGACCGTGGGCATGGCGGGTGTCGCGGGCACGATCCTGGCGGCTTATGCGGCGATGGGCATCCGGGTGGACTATCTGGTCGCCGCCGCGTTCATGTCCGCGCCGGGCGGCGTGCTGATGGCCAAGCTGATCATGCCCGATGTGCCGCCGCCCCGGCACGCGCACGATGAAACGCCGCTGCACAATCCGCATATCGCCGTCACCGCGCCAGACGAGGAACGCCCCGCCAACCTCATCATGGCCGCGAGCCAGGGCGCGCAAACCGGCGTAAGGCTCGCCGTCGCCGTCGGCGCGATGGTGCTGGCGTTTGTCGCGCTGGTGGCGATGGCCAACGGCATTCTCGGCGGCATTGGCGGACGGCTCGGCTATCCCGGCCTCTCGTTCCAGCAGATCCTCGGCACCGTGTTCGCCCCCGTATTCCTCCTGCTCGGCGCGCCGAATTGGGCGGAAGCAGCGCAGGCGGGCGGGCTGTTCGGCACCAAGATCGTGCTCAACGAATTCGTCGCGTTCATTGATCTCGGCGCGGCCAAGACGCTGAGCGCCCACACCGTCGCCATCGTGACGTTTGCGCTGTGCGGCTTTGCCAATTTCAGCTCGATTGCGATCCAGATGGCGGTCTCGGGCAGCCTCGCCCCAAACCAGCGCGCAGTGATCGCGCGGCTGGGGATGAAGGCGCTCGCGGCAGGCGCGCTGAGCAACCTGATGAGCGCGGCGCTGGCTGGCTTGTTTCTAGCGGTCTAAGGCCCCGGGAAATACACGAGAATGGCGTTGGTCACGCCGAGCCACCACGGGGTGTAGTAGAGCTCCGTGACGATGATCTCGGCCCCTACTGTCACCGCAATGCCGACCAGCGATACGGTTTGCAGGTGGCCTTTGGTTCGCCAATCCATCGTGGCCAGCATGATCAGGAACACATTGGTCATGATGAACCGGCGGGTGAAGAAGCCCATGCCGTGGTTGTCCATCAGCGGGCTGAGCAGCGGCGAACTCACTCTTGACCACGCCGCGCCGAACAGCAGCGCCGTGCCCAGAAATACGAGGCGTTTGTGGATCGCCGTGCGCTTGCGCTGCAGAAGGCCTACCGTGGTGAAAATCAGAAACAACCCGAGCGAGAAGATCGGCACGATGAGGAACCGCTGTCCGTCCGGTCGGTGGATGGCTTCGAATCGTTCGCTGTAGGTTTCGGCAAACACGCTGCTGACCGCCATGGCCGGGATCATGAATGCACCCATGATCCCCAAGCGCTTGTGCAGGGCCGGATTGCCCTGACGGATAAAGAGGATTTGCGCGGCGAGCAGCGCGACCCAACCCAGGAACAGACCGGCATGGATCTGTAGCGCCAGCGGTGCGGGGTAGTCCGCCAGCCCGTTGAAGCGCGCCCAGCTGGGGGGCACGAAGCCGAGCACGACACCGAGAATGCCGAGAGCGAGGAAGGCCAGAAAATAATTCCGCTCGGGCTGCGGGACGGTGCGGGCGCGAACGAGTGTTGTCATCTTGATCCCCCCGATCAGACGCTTCGTGTTCTGCAATAGCGAAGGGCGGTCAAGGGCCTTGTCGCCATATTTGCGCCTGCCGCGCCAATAACGGCAGACCCAGCAGCACAAACGGCGCGGCCATGAAGCCCCAGTAGCCGTTGTCAGGCCGCCCGAACACGGTGAGCGCCGCCAGAAACCCCGCGCTGCCGATGGCGGCAATACGCTCCAGATCGCCGCCCCAGCGCAGCATGGCGGCGAGCGAGGCGGCGACAAGGCCAAGGATCAGCCAGCCCGGCAGCGCGGTCAGCACCAAGTTGCGGCGCAGCGCGTCGACCACCAGCGGGACGCCTTGGAAACGTACCCAGCCGGGCGAGGTCGGATCGCCGGGATGGACCTCGGCAGCGGCAAAGTGGGCGTGGAGCAGCCACAGCGCGCCCGCCAGCGCGATAGCGGCAAGCGCCATGCCCGCCAGTTTTCCGTCGCGCTTCCACAGCGCGACCAGCACGATGGCGGCGAGCCAGGCCAGCGCGGTTTCGCGCACCAGCACCGCCGCGAGCGCCAGCAGCACCATCAGCCATGGCCGGCGGTGGGCGGAAAGTGCCAGCAGCACCAGCAGCACGCTCCATTGCTCGTGCAAGTAGACGTTGTCTGGAAACAGCGTGCCGAACAGCCCGGCCAAGGCCAGCACCACCATCGCCAGCGCCTCCATCGGCGGCCGATCAGACAAAGTCTGGCGCAGCGCGATCAGCGCGCCGAACAGCAGCGCAATCAGCGCGGCGGTGCGGGTCGCGGTGCCGGGGAGCAGGGCCAGCGCATAAGTCAGCGTCGGCGGGCGCACGGCGAGCGCGGGCTGCACCGGATAAGCATGTTCGCGCTGCTCGGCGATGGTGGCGGGGTAGAAACCCTCCCCGGCGCGCACCCGCTCGACCACGGTGCGATACAGATCCTGATCGTGCGCGACGGGCTTGTTCGGGACCGCTTGCGCCGGGAATGCAGCGCAAGCGAGGAGCGCGAACAGCGCCAGCAAAAGTCGGCGCATCACGGTCACAGCTCCCGCTTCAGATCATAGAGCAAGTCCAGCGCCGCGCGCGGGCTCAGGGCATCAATGTCGATGGCGCCCAGCTTCTCGCGCAGCGCGTCCACTTTCTCCTCCGCCGCATCGAGCGCGGCGGCGAACAGCGGCAAGTCATCGAGCCCCGCCGCCAGCCCGCCGGTTGCAGCGCGGCCCTTTTCCAGCTTGTCGAGCACCGCCTTGGCGCGCTTGACCACAGGCGCGGGCACCCCGGCCAGCCGCGCGACGGCAAGGCCGTAGCTCTTGTCGGCCGGGCCTTCGGCCAGCTCGTGCAGCAGCACCAGATCGCCTTTCCACTCGCGCGCTCTCACGTGGTGGAGCGAGAGCGCCTCGCACGTTTCGGCCAGCCGGGTCAGCTCGTGGTAATGCGTCGCGAACAGGCAGCGCGCCCGGTTCACCTCGTGCACCGCCTCGGCCACCGCCCAGGCCAGCGCGAGGCCGTCGTAGGTCGAGGTGCCGCGCCCCACTTCATCGAGGATCACGAAACTGCGCGCGCTGGCCTGCGACAGGATCGCGGCCGTCTCGACCATTTCGACCATGAAGGTCGAGCGCCCGCGCGCCAGATTATCCGCCGCGCCGACCCGGCTGAACAGGCGGTCGACCAGCCCGATCTCCGCCGCTTCGGCCGGCACGAAGCCGCCTGCTTGCGCGAGCAGCACGATCAGCGCGTTCTGGCGCAGGAAGGTTGATTTGCCGCCCATGTTCGGCCCGCCGATCAGCCACAGCCGGTCGCTGGGGGACAGGCTGCAATCATTGGCGACGAACCGCTCACCGCGCGCTGCCAGCGCGGCTTCGACCACCGGATGCCGCCCGCCCCGGATCACCAGCGCCGTATCCTCGCGCACGCGCGGCAAGCACCAGCCGCCCTCCGCCGCGCGCTCGGCCTGCCCGGCGGCCACGTCGATGCGGGCGAGCGCCGCCGCCGTCGTCGCAATCGCCTCGCGCGCCGCGACCGCGCGGGCGACCAGATCCTCGAAATGCGCTTCTTCTGCCGCCAGCGCGTGCCCGCCCGCCTCCGCGATGCGGCTGGCTTCCTCGTGCAGCGCGAGCGCGTTGAACCGCACCGCGCCCGCCATCGTCTGGCGGTGGGTGAAGCCGCTGTCCGGTGCCATCAGCTTGTCGGCATGGCGCGCGGGGACTTCGATGAAATAGCCGAGCACGCCGTTGTGCCGGATCTTGAGCGAGGGCGTGCCCGTCTCCTCGCGGTAGCGCGCTTCGAGCGCCGCCACCGCGCGCCGCGCATTGCCCGCCGCGCTGCGCAATTCATCGAGCGCCGCGTCATAGCCCGCCGCGATAAAGCCGCCGTTCTGGCGCTCGGTCGGCGGGGCGGGGACCAGCGCCTGATCATAGAGGTCGATCAGCGCGCTGTGGCCGCCCAGCACCGGGAGCAGCGCATCGGCCAGCGCGGGCCGGTCGGTGCGGCCCCGCAGCACGGCCTGCAGCCGCTGCGCCTCACGCAAACCATCGCGCAGCTGGCCCAGATCGCGCGGGGAGCCGCGCCCCGCCACGACCCGGCCCAGCGCGCGGCCAATGTCGGGCGCGGCGCGCAGCACGGCGCGCAAATCGCCGCGCAGCAGCGGATCATCGTGCAGCCAGCTCACCAGTTCGAGCCGCGCGCGGATCGCGCCAAGATCGGTCAGCGGCGCGGCGAGGTCGTCGGCGAGCAGCCGCGCGCCCGCGCTCGTCACGCAGCGGTCGATCGCCTCGATCAGGCTGCCTTTGCGGCCCCCACCACTGGCGGCGAGGATTTCGAGACTGGCGCGAGTCGCCTCGTCCATCGCCATGAAGGCGTCCGCCGCGCGCGCCACCGGGGGCAGCAGCAGCGGCAGGGTGCCCCGCCCGACATGCTCCAGATAGTCGATCAGCCCGCCCGCCGCGCTGAGCATCGCGCGGCTGAACTGGCCGAACCCGTCCAGCGTGGCGACCCCGTGCAGCGCCATCAGCCGCGCTGCGCCGCGCGCCGAATCGAATGCCTGCGCCGGGCGCTCCGCCGCGTCCGGAATGGCGAGCCCGCTGTCTTGCGCCGCCACCAACTCGGTCGCGCCCAGCCGCGCGAGTGCGGCCCCGAGCGCTTCGGGTGCGCACTCTTCCAGCTCCATCCGCCCGGTCGAAATATCGCAGGCCGCGATGCCCACGCGTTCGCGCACCGTGCACACCGCCGCCAGCACATTGGCGCGGCGCGGTTCGAGCAGCGCGTCTTCGGTCAGGGTTCCGGCGGTGACGAAGCGCACGATATCGCGCGCGACCAGCGCCTTCGAACCGGCGCGTTTGCGCGCTTCCTCGGGGGTTTCGGTCTGTTCGGCGATGGCCACGCGGCACCCCGCGCGGATCAGACGGGCGAGGTAATTCTCCGCCGCATGGACCGGAACGCCGCACATCGGGATCGGCGCGCCGCCGTGTTCGCCCCGGCTGGTGAGCGCGATGTCGAGCACGCTGGCGGCAATTTTCGCGTCTTCGAAGAACAGCTCGAAGAAATCGCCCATGCGGTAGAACAGCAGGCTGCCACCGGCCTGTGCCTTCAGCGCAAGATATTGCGCCATCATCGGAGTTGGGGCATGGGAGTTCACAGCGCTGGGGCTAGACCAGCCGCGCGTGTTTCTCAAATGATCGGCACCGGATATCGACACTTCCGGGCATGGGCGAGCTTGGACGGTCTTGGGAAGACCTGGACGGGCGGGATGCTTCGGGGCGAGTGCTGCAAGATGGCTGCCGGAAGGGTCCGGTAAGCTATCTCGCGTTATGGCGCACGGAATGGCCGTTGTGAGAGTGAACTGAGGTTGATGCAAGTCCGCGAGAAAACTTGGGTTATGGGCATGAGGGCCCTGTGGGATCGGGCCGCGGCGCTGCCATGGCTCAGCACGCCCGGCATTCTCGTCGTGGTGCTGCTGGTGTGCCTGCCGTTCGCGCTGGTGGAAGTGCCGCCGCTGATCGACATCCCCGGCCACATGGGCGCTGCCGCAATCGAGGCCGCCCGGCCCGGCAATCCGCTGGTCAAATATTTCTCGTGGAAATGGGTGTTCACGCTCAACATCGGCGGCGATGTGCTGGTCAAGCTGATCGGCGCGCAGTTCGGCATTCTCGCGGCGGGCTGGTGGAGCACGGTGCTGGCCACGGGCCTGTTTGCCGGGGGCTGCCTTGCCACGATCCGCGTGCTCAATCCGCGCGGCGGGCATGGCGCGCCGTGGGCGCTGATGTTCGTGTTCAGCTTCCCGCTGCTCACCGGCTTCCTCAATTATATCCTCGCCACCGGGCTTTCGCTTTCCGCCTTCGCCGCTGCGGTCTGGCTGGAGGACAAGCCCAAGCATCGGGCGGCGCTGCTGATGATCGCGCAGCCGGTCGCGATGCTGTGCCACGCCATCGGCGGGTTGCTGCTGGGCCTGATGATCGGCGCAAACGCGCTGGGGCGTGAGATCGACCGCCTGCCCGCCGGTTGGTGGCACCCCGCGCAGTGGCGGCGCTTGCGCGATGAACAGGACTGGCGCGCGATTGCCAAGCGGCTGTTCATCCTGTGCTGGCCGCTGGTCGC
>CAIKKO010000550.1 GCA_903828025.1 uncultured Sphingomonadales bacterium | reverse complement strand
TTGCTGAGGCGCCAGCGCCGCACGCAGCAAACGACCTGATCCCGGCCCTGTTCCTGTCAGTCGAACGAGCCGACCGCTTCGAGCAACCCCGTGGCCAGCTTCAGACCTTTGGGCGTCAGGCTGACATAGCGGCGGCGTGCATCGTCCTGATCGGCCATGCGCACGAGCAAACCTTCACGCTCCAACCGGGCGATCCAGCGCAAAATTGTGGTCGAGGGCACGCCCGCACCGGCGCAGACGCTCGAAACCTGAAGTGCAGTGCGGGTTTTGCGCGCGATGAACAAGTCCAGCAGTATGTCCCAGCCCGGTTCGCCAAAGAGACCCTTGATCGGACTGGCAGCATCGCGGCGGCGGCGCGCTTCATACAACTGTTTGGCAACTCGCAAATTCACTGCATCAACGTCAAAATGCCCGTCCAATAGCCAACTCCTCGCGTTCCTTCGAAACCGCGTAGCCCCTCTCCTTCGCCCCGCCGCTGGGCAGCCGGAGAGCCGGCACTGACTATACTTGGACAGCCTTGTTGTTACGCGGCCCTGAGGCTTGTAGTGGTTAACGATAAGCTAACCCTACGAGATATGTAACCATATTCCGCAATATTGATAAGCTTGCCGTGCATAAATATAGTCCGGATCGGAGTTAACTTAAGTTGTAAAATCCTGTTGCAAGGCTGACGTGTGAGGAATCTGGCAAAAGGTTACTAACAGGGGCCGCTCATTCGGCTCCTACTTGGCAGATGCGATGCCTTGCGCCATGATCGCATCGCACCATGGCTCTCCTCCGCCGCACATCCCAGCAGTCCCCCGATGCGCCTGCGCTTGCCCGTATTGGCGAGCAGGTGCGCGCCCGGCTCGAGGCCGATCCCTCAGCCTATCGCCTGCCGTTCGATACAATCGAGATCTACGGCGTGGCGGACTTCTTTTCGGCCGACGAGTGCGCCCGGCTTATGGCGATGGTTGACGCCGTGGCCCGTCCGTCTCCCACCTATCACAACAACAGCGACAATGGTCGCACCAGCTATAGCGGTGATGTCAATCCGGCGGACCCGTTCATCCGCATGCTGGAGCGGCGGATCGATGACTTGATGGGGATCGAGGCCAGTCACGGCGAAGTCATCCAGGGGCAGCGCTATGCGCCGGGCCAGCAGTTCCGCGGGCACTTCGATTTCTTCAACACCGCTGCCGATTACTGGCCGACCGAAGTGGAGCGCGGCGGCCAGCGCTCGTGGACGGCGATGGGCTATCTCAACGCGGTCGAGGCCGGCGGCGCGACCGAATTTCCCCGGGTGCCGGTCTCGGTCCCGCCGCAACCGGGCGCGCTGCTGGTCTGGAACAATATGGCGCGTGACGGCAAGCCCAACCCGCTGAGCCTCCACGCCGGACTGCCGGTGGAGCGCGGGGTAAAATACGTCGTCACCAAGTGGTACCGCGTGCGGCCCTGGCGTTAAGTGTCTGATCCGAAAATGCGTTTCGGATAGCCTGTTCCGTCCCGCTCCCCCGCCCCG
>CAIKKO010000549.1 GCA_903828025.1 uncultured Sphingomonadales bacterium | reverse complement strand
GCGGCAGGCGCGCATATCGTCAACGACGTTTCGGCGCTGCGCCACGATCCGCGCACGCTCGAAGTCGTGGCTGCCAGCGGCGTGCCGGTGGTGCTGATGCACGCGCCGGGCGGCGAAAACGACCTGCATGCCGACGGCGAATACGGCGACGTGGTGCTCGATGTGTTCGACGCGCTGCGCGAACGGCGCGATGCGGCGGTGGCGGGCGGGATCGCGCGCGACAAGATCCTGCTCGATCCGGGCATCGGCTTCGGCAAATCGCTGGCGGAGAATCTGGCGCTCATCAATGCGCTGCCGCTGTTTCATGCGCTGGGGCAGCCGTTGCTGTTCGGCGCGAGCCGCAAGCGCATGATCGGCGCGCTTTCAAACGAAGTCCCGGCGCACCAGCGGCTCGGCGGCTCGGTGCTACTGGCCGCAAGGGCGTTCGATGCGGGGGCGCAGATCGTGCGCGTTCACGATGTGCCGGAAACCGTGCAGGCGCTCCGCGTCTGGCGGGGCCTGCGCGATGCCGCGCTCACGGATTTCAGCCAGCTGGAGGCTTGAGCACGTCTTCGTTGTCCTGCCCGATTGACGGTGCGGGCCGCACTTCGAACGACCCCACCGAGAACGAAACCGGCGCGCGCATCTTGCGGTATTCGCCTTCGGTCGGGTGGATGCGGTGCTGGAAGAAATCGACCGCCTGCAAGTGCGGGTCCTCGGTAATGTCCTGCAGATCGCGCACCGGCATCGCGGGAATATCGTGTTCGACCATCAGGCGCATCCATTCGGCGGTGGTCCGCTGCGGCGTGCGCTGCGCCATTTCCGCGTAAAACGCGCTCATGTTGCGCGCGCGGGTTGGGTAGTCGGCAAAGCGCGGGTCGCTCGCCAATTCGGGGGCGTTCATCAACTCGATCATCGTGTCGATCGAATCGGGCGTGTAGGGCACGATCACGATGTAGCCATCGGCAGTGGGGAAGGGCTGGCGATAGGGATCGAGCTGGCGCGGATAGCCCGCCGTTTCCTGCGGCGGCACCAGAGTCAGCCCGAACAAGTGCTCTTGCATCATGAAGTGGGTGAACGCCTCGAACATCGGCACTTCAACGAACTGCCCCTCTCCGAAGCGCAGCTTGTGGATCAATGCCGCCATGACCGCATAGGCGCCGTGGAGCCCCGAAACCTTGTCGGCGACCAGCGAGGGCAGGTAACGCGGCACCGGATTGCCATCGACGCGCGAGAGCAGGTTGGTGGTGCCCGTCGCCGCCTGAATCACGTCGTCATAGGCAGGATAATCGGCATAAGGTCCGCCCGATCCGAAGCCGACGCAGTGAACATAAATGATGTCGGGCCGGATCGCCTTGACCGCCTCGTAGCCGAAGCCGAGCCGTTCGATCGCCTTGCCGCGCACATTGTGGATGAACACGTCCGCCTCAGCGAGCTGCGCGGCCAGCGCGGCCTTGCCCTCCTCGGTCTTGAGATCGAGCGCGAGACTGCGTTTGCCCTTGTTGAGATTGAGCGTGCACATGCCCATCCCGGCCACCTGACGCGGCCGTCCGGCATGGCGGAACACATCGCCGGTCAAACCCTCGATCTTGATCACGTCCGCGCCAAGATCCGCGAGCGTTTCGGTCGCGTATGGGCCGAACACCACCGTGGTCAGATCGACAATGCGTATGCCTTCAAGCAGCTTCTGCTGAGCCAAGTTCAGGGTTCCTCTAGCGGCTCGGCGCGTGCGAGCTCTGATAGTTGGGGCAGGTCATCGAGTTGGGCCAGGACGTTCAGATCGAATGGCCACCATCGCTCACCAGCGTGGTGCCAGTGATCAGGGCGGCCATATCTGACAGAAGGAAGCCGATCTGTCCGGCGATTTCATCAGGGCTGGCAAACCGGCCCAGCGCCGAGGTCGCGCGGCCCAGTTCGGCCACCGCCGCCTCGCGGCTGCCGAGACGCTCGATCTCGCGCTGGAGCAGATCGGTGGCATCCCACAGCGGGGTATCGACACCGCCCGGCGCGATGGCGTTGACCCGGATGCCGAGCGGCCCGCCCTCGCGCCCGGCAATGCGCGCCATGTGGGCTATCGCCGCTTTGGAGACGCCGTAATCAATGGGGGCATAGCCGCGGCTGCCCGCGACCGATCCGGTCAGCACGATGCTGCCGCCCCGCGCACCGTCCGCGCGCGGGCGCGCCATATTGCGGAGCGCGCACCGCAGCGCGAGGAACGTGCCATCGAGATTGACCGCCATGGTCCCGCGCCATTCGGTGATATCGAGATCGACGATCGCCTTGCCCGCGCCCGCGATCCCTGCGTTGATCACCGCATGATCGAGTGGGCCGATCTGCCGTGCCAAGAGGTTCCACAGCGCAGGATCACCCACACTGCCGCCGAACGGGGTGATCTTGCAGGTGAGCCCAAGCCGATCGAGCGCGGGCCGGTCGAGATCGACCAGCACCAGTTCGGCAATGCCGTGGGCATCGAGCCAGCGCGCGGTGGCCGCGCCGATGCCTGAGGCCGCACCGGTTATCAGAGCCACTTTTCCGGAAAAATCGAGTTCGCCTGCCATAGGGCAAGGCTAAACCCTAAGCGCTTCCCGCAGCAAGCGGTGTTTCAGGCGACGTTGTCGATCCCGAGCTCGGACAGCTTGCGATAGAGCGTCGACCGCCCGATCCCGAGACGGCGCGCGACTTCGGTCATGCGCCCCCGGTAGTGCCCGATGGCAAGACGGATCACGTCGGCCTCGATGTCTTCCAGCGGGCGCAAGTTGCCATCGGCAGCGTAGAGCGTCACGCCCGCGCCCTCGCTCTGCACCGGGGCCGAGCGCGGGGCTTCGCCGAGGATGCTGGAGAGGTTGGGGAAATCTTGCGCGGTCAGGGCCTCGCCGTCGCAGAACACCGCCGCACGGAACAGCGTGGCCTGAAGCTGGCGGACATTGCCGGGCCAATCATAGGCCCCCAGCAGCGCCAGCGCGCCGTCGGTGATGCCCAGCGGCCTGAGGCCCGGCTGTTCGCCGATTTTGGTGAGGAAGTGGCGAGCGAGGGCAGGGATGTCACCCGCGCGCTCACGCAGCGCGGGCACGTTGACATGAACCGCGCTCAGCGCTTCGAGCAAGTCTGGATCGAACAGCTGCACGTCGGTCAGATCGCCAAGCATGGCGTTGCTGCACACGATCAGCCGCACATCGAGCCGGAAACTGTGCCGCGCGCCAATGGGCTGGATATCGCCGCGCTGGAGGAAATGGGCGAGCCGCGCTTGTGCCGGCAGGCACAGGCGGTCGATCTCGTCGATCACCAACGTGCCCCCGTCGGCATGCTGCAACGCGCCGACATGGCGCTCGAACGCGCCGGGAAACGCGCCTTTTTCATGGCCGAACAGCACGGATTCGATCTGATTTGCGGGGATTCCGCCGGCGTTGACGATGCGCAAGGGGGCCTTGGCGCGCGGGCTGGCGGCATGCATCGCGCGCACCAACATCTCTTTGCCGGTGCCGCTTTCGCCTTCGATGAGAACGGTATTCTGCGTGCGCGCCGCTTTGGCGGCCACCGCGAGAGCGGCGCGGAAGCTGGGCGCGGCCCCGATC